>DATDQA010000334.1:0-2953 GCA_035292505.1 Saprospiraceae bacterium
CAGCAGTGTGGGAGCTTTTACCTTGGGAAGTGCACCTGCAGCCAGGTCCGGACGTCCGCCCCGTGAGACGACTGCCCCTATACGATCAGGCAGACAAGTTGCCGCACGAAGCGCACAAGCGGCACCCGTGCTTGCCCCAAAATACCCGTAAGAGAAGTCTTCGAGCCCCGGAAGTCTACTGACATATGTCGTGGCTTCCACTAACCTATCAGTGAGTAAATCAATGTCAAACCGGTTTTTATATGTCCGGTCTTCCTCTTCCGTGAGCAGATCTATCAGGAGCGTACCCATGTCTGCCTCGTTGAGTGACTCGGCGACGAACTTGTTTCGGACGCTGAATCGACTACTACCGCTCCCATGAGAGAAAATGACAAGAGTATCGGATTCTGCCGGAATGTTCAAATTTCCTATGATTTTTTGGTCTCCGACAGGAATTGTGATTTCACTATTTACGTGCATGACGATATTTTAATGAGTGAATAACGGAACTATCTCCACATTTGCAAATGACTTAAGTCACAAGAGAGAGTGAGTGCCGTCATTAAGGAAACTGTCAAATTTGAGTTCGTTTATTGTTTTAAAACATCGACAAATGAGGGTTACTTTTCTTCGGGATAAAACGGGAGAAATGGTTGATCTCAACCAGGTGATCTCCGAGAATTCAGTCGAGCTCAATGAAATTAAAGACCTGGATCTGCTCATTGGAAAAATTGGTGATGCAAAGTATGTGTTGCTCGGAGAAGGGTCACACGGCACGCATGAATATTATACGTGGAGGACTCATATCAGCAAACGGTTGATTGAGGAAAAAGGATTCTCCTTTATTGCTGTCGAAGGCGACTGGCCCGATTGCTATCGCCTAAACCGCTACATCAAAGGCTATCCTGATTCAGGCAACAGCGCTTACGAGGTGCTGCATGCATTCAACCGCTGGCCGACATGGATGTGGGCAAACTGGGAAATCGTGGCGTTGAGTAATTGGCTGCGGATGTATAATGATACGCATCCTGGAAATCCAAAAGTGGGATTTTATGGCCTGGACGTCTATAGCCTGTGGGAATCCCTGGATGCGATCATCAAATACCTGGAAAAGAAGGATCCGCAGACTACACGCACGGCCATAGATGCCCTGAAGTGCTTTGAACCTTATAGCGATGAAGAAGGACGCTCTTATGCCCGTGCAACACTCATGGTACCTGAACTCTGTGAGGGCGAGGTCATCAACCTGCTGATGCAGATCAGGAAAAACATGCCTTCCTATAATTCTGACCCAGAAGCGGTAATGAATGCAGAACAAAATGCGCATGTCATTGTGAATGCAGAGAGATATTACCGCGCCATGGTGCGACCCGGAAGTGAGTCATGGAATATCCGCGATCATCATATGGTAGATACACTCGGTCGGTTGATGCAATTTCATGGACGGGAAGCCAAAGCGATCGTGTGGGAACACAATACACATATAGGTGATGCACGTGCAACAGACATGGCGGATAGCGGTACTGTCAATGTCGGACAACTGGTGAGGGAAGAACATGCCCATGAGGGTGTGTATGTTGTTGGATTTGGAGCCTATCGGGGAAGTGTAGTGGCAGGGCGTCAATGGGGTGATGTCATGCGAGTACTTCCTATGCCCGAGGCGATGCAGGATAGCTGGGAATATCTGCTTCACCAATTGGATGCGCAGGACAGAATAGTCTTCATGGATAAGAAGATGAAAAAAGCATTGGGAAAAAAGAAATTCGGACACCGGGCAATTGGCGTCGTCTATCATCCGAAATATGAACAGCCGGGAAATTATGTACCGAGCGTGATGACGGAGAGATACGATGCGTTTATCTTTTTGGATGAAGCGACAGCCTTACATCCTTTGCACATCCGCCCTGATGGTCACCAGGTACCAGAAACTTTCCCTTTCGGCGTGTAATTTATATTGAAATAAAAGGCTACGATTACTGGAATCGAAATACAAGGGTTTTTGCTGTTTGTCTTGAATCGGATTGTCCTTTTGACATGTAATAAAAAATCCTGCCCGAAAACGAGCAGGATATAGTCGGCTTTTGCTCTTTCAGATGCGATCTATGACACCTTAATCTCTTTCAGCGGCTTTGTCATGGTCACTTCTTTTTTTGGAAGCAGCATGCGAAGCACACCGTTTTCATACTTGGCATCGATCTTATCTGTCAGGCAATTTTCCGGAAGACGGAAGGAGCGGGTGAACTTATTGTAAGAGAATTCTCTCCGCATGTAGTTTTCCCTCTCTTCTTTTGTTTCTTCCTTTTTCTCAGCACTGATCATGATCATCCCGTTCTCGATTGCGATCTTGAAGTCCTTTTTCTCAAGACCCGGAGCAGCCAGTTCAATCTTGAAATGCTGACCGTCTTCGGCGATGTTCACTGAAGGAACATTGGTTGCCCAGTCCGAACCGACAAATTCATTGGTATCCCATAGACGTGGGAAAAACCCGGTGTCAAACAACTCATTGGTAATTGTAGGCCATCTGGAGGGCATTAAAGCTGGCATAATTTTTAGGTTTTAAATTGTTAAACGATCGTTTTTTTACGGTTCCAAAATTAGGCGTAACAATATCTTAATGGAATGATCTGGATCATAAAAGTGGGTGATCTTTGTCCGGGAAGTCGGTGGCAGGAATGCGAGAAGATGAGCCATCGACTGCGTTCAGGCAGGATTGCGAGAAGGTGAGAATGTGAGAAAGTGTCCAAAGGACTCCTTGGGAGAGAACGTGGAGTGATCTTTTCAACAAGCCGCACCCGGAAGGCGCCAGTGATCGCTCCGACACTCAGGCCGTTCGTGCGATACAGAGGCCAGCGAGCTCACCAATGGCGCAGTTGATGGTGTCCATCGAAAATAGAGGGAGGGTTTTAGGGGATTCATTTGCGGGAGAATAATCTACCGCCTCCAGGACAATTTTATAACATCTAAGTGATCTTCA
>DATDQA010000335.1:0-10198 GCA_035292505.1 Saprospiraceae bacterium
AACAGGAGCCGCATATTATAATCCGGTGCGAGGAGACCTGAAGCAATGACAAATCCCATGACCGATGCACTGGCACCATATGCATAGCTATCCCCTGCATTGACCAGGGGCGCAAACAACAAATAGACAAGCCCGCCAAAAAGTCCTGCCATGAGATATAATGGCACGACGCGATGATCTCCGATAAAATCTCCAACGATCCTGCCAAACCAATGCAGGAAGAGCATATTGAACAGAAAATGCCAGAACCCGACATGCAGGAACATATGCGTCAGGAATACCCATGGATGTGTAGCGGTGTATACCAAATCAGAAGAAAGTGAGAAGAAACGCACCACATCATCAAAACGTGCATCATATTGAAATCCCGCAGATACGGTAAATCCCAATCTGACCAGGTTGATGAGAATAAAAATCACGGAATTGAGCATAATCAATCGCGTGATCTTATTGCCATAGTCAAATTGTTGGCGGATATCGTTGGCGATGGATTTCAGCATATGCGTTTTTGTAATACGGACACAAATTTGTGGATTGCCTGGAATATCAAATCAGTCATTTTAGTTTCCATGTGCTTTGGGACATATAGGACGCCAACTCAATCCGGTTGAACGCATGTATTCAACAGGATTATCATGACCGAAATACAATTGCACAATCATCGACGCTCATTTTTTGAAATGTACTTTTCTCCAGAACAGTAACGTCACGAATCCAAACAAAGCGCCACCCACATGCGCAAAATGTGCGATTCCGGTTCGGGCACCACTTGCACCTGAAACAAGATCAAATACGATCAGTCCAAGGACAAGATATTTTGCCTTCACAGGAATTGGAGGGAAGAGCAACATCAGACGCGTATTAGGAAATAAAAAAGCAAACGCCGCAAGCACACCATATAAGGCACCTGAGGCGCCTACTACCGGATACATTTTCTCCAGTGCTGATGCACCTGCTCCAGGAAACATCATTTCAAGCTCTTCCCGTCTGTTGTATCCATAATCCGGCAATCGCATCAATACATCATAAAGCGCTTGTGGTTGTACTGCTGACAATTCCAAATACCAGACCAATGCGTGCAAAGCAAGAGCGCCAAAGCCCGAAATCAGATACAACGTAAGAAAGCGTTTCGCGCCAAGAAAGGATTCCACATATGGACCTAGCATCACAAGGGCGAACATGTTAAAAAAAATGTGCGCTATACCGCCATGCATGAACATATGCGTCACGACCTGGAATGGCTTGAAGTTTATACTGCCGGGGTAATAAAAACTGAGGACAGATGGATCCCACGCACCCGTGTAGTTCATGATTTCCGCCCCGAAAAACATGATCAGATTGATGATGAGCAGATGCTTAATGACGCCTGTGATCTGAAACATATCCCAAAGAACGCAAAGAATCCGATCAGGTTTTGGACAATCGACTAAAGAGCTCTTCGATAGGCAGGCTGACAAAGCATCGGCGGCCTGAAGGACTCGTATACGGATTCTCGCACGTAAACAGATTTTCGATGAGATGAAGGCGCTCTTCTAATGTCATACGGACTCCTTGATGCACTGCCGAGCTTAGGCACATCGCCCTTGCAACCCGTTCCTGCAATCCCATACCAACCCCCACGTCCTCGATGTACTCCGCAATCAGTCGATGAAGGACTTCAGATGGATTCTGGTCCTGTAGCAAGGCAGGCGCCCCGTGTATCACAAAACTATTGCCACCAAACTCCTGAATATCGAATCCCATTTTATTGACTTCAGGAAGAATGTCTGAGAGTACCCTTGACTCTACAGAACTGAGTTCCATTGTCTCCGGGAAGAGGGATTTCTGCGTACCTCCGGAGCCAGTTTGCATTGCAGACAAATAGCGTTCGTAGAGGATGCGTTGGTGTGCAGCCTGCTGATCGACCACGAGCATACCGGTTTTGATTTGTGCGACAATGAATGTACCATGTATCTGCAAAGTTTCCAGCGGAGAAGTGACCGCTGTTTCACCGTTATCTGGCAAGAGAGCGGCTGGAGAAGATGCATGTAGAGGTGATAGCGAAAGTCCTTCGTAAAGCAATTGCCAATTACGTAGATTATCGTCATCGTGAGTCTTGATTCGACCAGCGGCAGGTCGTTCCATAGGCGCAGTGCCTTCACCCCCTGAAATACCACTGAAGGCTGACCCCTGTTCAAAGTCAAGACTTGGTGTGACACTATATTTACCCAACGCATGTCGGACAGACACACGCAGGTAATTATAGATCAGCCGCTCATCCTCAAATTTGATCTCCTGCTTCGTCGGATGCACATTGATGTCGATCCGCGCGGGATCCACTTCGAGATACAACACATACATCGGATGTGCCTCTTCAGGAATCATTTCTTCATAAGCGGCACGTACGGCATGATGGAGGTATGCGCTTCTGATATATCTGCGATTGACAAAAAGGAACTGATCTCCGCGTGATTTTTTTGCCGACTCAGGTTTACCTACAAAGCCACTGATTTCAACGTAGTTTGTTTGCTCGGAGACAGGTACGAGTTGTTCATTGTACTTTCTGCCAAGAAGATTGACAATGCGTTGCCGTGTATTCGATTTTTGCAAAATGACAACTTCACTGTCATTATGATATAATGAGAATGCGATCTCCGGCTGTGCAAGTGCAATGCGTGAAAATTCATCCATAAGATGTTTGAACTCCGCTGCATCCGATTTCAAAAACTTCCTGCGAGCGGGCACATTGAAGAACAGATTCTTTACACTGAGACTTGTTCCCTGCATTGTTTGGAAGGGTTCGTGTTTGATCAGGGTGCTGCCGTCGATCAGGATACGCGTACCCATAATGTCGGCTGTTTGTTTTGTCCTGAGCTCTATCTGGGCAACTGCCGCCATCGATGCCAGTGCCTCACCCCGAAAGCCCATGGACCGGATGGCGTAGAGATCATCGGCATTGCGAATCTTGGAGGTCGCATGCCTTTCGAAGCTCATCCGTGCATCCGTCTCGGACATCCCCATGCCATTATCCACGATCTGTATCAATGTCCTGCCCGCATCTTTCACGATTACCTGGATAGAGTCCGCACCTGCGTCGAGGGCATTCTCCATGAGTTCCTTTACGACAGAAGCCGGTCGCTGGATGACTTCCCCCGCGGCGATCTTATTTGCGATGGAGTCGGGAAGGAGTTTGATGATGTCGGGCATTTAAATCTGCATGGTTTATGACTAAAGATGCAAAAATAAGCATAGAGCAGAGAGCAAAGAGCAGAGAGCATAGGGAAAACCAAGAGCTTGAAGGAGTCAGTAACCTTTTGAAGTTCGAACTGCAAACTACCCCTTTGCTCTATGCCCTATGCTGCCGATACTCGATATTTGGCTCCTAATTCATCACTCTTCATTTCATGCCTTATCTGAGACATTTTCTCCTCCGTGACCGCCTCGAAGCGGGTTGTGATGAAGCGGGGCGTGGCTGTCTTGCCGGACCTGTATTTGCTGCTGCTGTAATCTTGCCGTCGAAATTCAGGCATTCTTTGTTAAATGATTCAAAGCAGGTTTTAGAAGTAAACCGTTATATCCTTCGTGACTACATCCAAAAGCATGCACTTGCCTGGGCTGTTGGTATGATGGATGCGCAGGAAATCGACAGGATAAACATTCTCAATGCGTCCTTCGGGGCAATGCACCGGGCGATCCATCAGCTTGTTCTCCGCCCCGATCACCTGCTCATCGATGGTAATCGTTTCAATCCTTATCCGGGGATATCACATACATGTATCATACAAGGTGATGCAAAGTATAAAGCCATCGCCGCGGCATCGATTCTAGCCAAGACATACCGCGACGACTATATGCACAGGTTGCATGAAGAATATCCTACGTACAGGTGGTGCGACAATAAAGGCTATGCGACAGCAGGTCATCGCGAGGGGATTGTAGCCATTGGGTTGAGTCCGTATCACAGGCTCACATTTCAGCAATTGCCGGATCATCAGTTGGAGTTATTTGAAGATTGATCCTTCGGTCCTTTCGACCACCTTAATGATAATCAGGTTTGAAATGGCACAGTAGCTTATCTTCACGTGTATGATGGGGGTATAGCTCAGCTGGCTAGAGCGCTTGCTTCGCATGTAAGAGGTCAGGGGTTCGAGTCCCCTTATCTCCACAAAAAAAGGAAAGTCAAAATGTAAAATACAAAAGTCAAAATGTAAAAGTGGGTTGACCTTTTGACTTTTACATTTGATATTTATTTTACATTTTGCCTTCTTTGCTTTCCCATGGTGAGGCTCCCCTTAAAAACTGACCGCCGTCACTTCCGGATATTGCACTGCATCATCTCCTTCGACAATACGCACATATTTTTTCAAAGGGATGTTTTTAAATACCTGCTTTGTACGTTCTATATTCGGCCATGTGATTTCTATTTCTTCGATCGCATTTGCATTCCCCAATCCGACTTCGAGTTGTAAGCTGTTTGATCCAAAGCTTGCACCGGTAGTGACGGTACGATAAAAACTCCGGGTTCCATCAGGGGTAGTTACAGTGATTTTCACTCTTGCGCCGACGGCCATGCGATTCGCTTTCACACCCTGTAGTTGGAGAACAATCCAACTCTTATCCTGCCCTATGGGATTTTCAAATAAAATATCCTCGAAGACATCACCATGAAACGCACCGCCCATTGATTCAAAAATGTCTTCATCACCATCGCGATCCAGGTCACCAAATCCGACAGCATGTCCTTTCTGAATATGCCCAAAACCTCCCATAGCGGTGATGTCATCAAAATGCTGTCCGGCATTATTGCGATACATCTTATTCGGTACGACAGAGGAGTACTCCGGTGCACCGGTGCCTAGATAGAAATCCAGAAATCCATCCGCATCCAAATCACCAAAGTTACACCCCATCGTATAGACATTATCGGTCATCCCCATAGCCGCGGTGACATCGGTAAATGTCTTGTTGCCATTATTGTGATAGACTCTTGGATTTCCTTTGAGCTTCTGACCTTTGGCATTGAGAACGAAGTCACGCGCAGCGAAAAGCTCTCCTTCTCCATATCCCGAGACAAAGATGTCTTCCCATCCATCATTGTCATAATCCCATATCCATGTCGGAAAACTGACAATCGGTTCTTCAACACCCGCTACGGGTGCAATATTCTCGAATTTAGGAATACCGTTTACATCAAGACCCTGGTGTAATAACAACATGTTCGCGCCGGAAAACTTTGAGATGTATAGATCAGGCCATCCGTCATTATTGATATCTCCTGCTACGCATCCCTTGATAAATCCATCTACATTGACACCAATCTGCTTCATCACATTCCGGAATGTGTTGTTTTTGTTATTGAGATAGAATTCATTGGGAAAGGGATGCTGAGGGGCTGATTCATTGCCAACGAAGAAATCTATCCAGCCATCCAGGTTAAAATCAGCAAAGGCCGCTGTTTGCGTTCCTGCAAAGGTGAGAACCCCGGCTACTTTTGTGATATCGGCGAATTTGCCGTTGCCAAGATTCAGAATCAGGGAGTTGGGAATCTTGCCCTGATCGCGTAACCAGGCACCACGCGGAACAAAAATATCAGCAAGACCATCATTATTAATATCGGCATGCAGGAGATTCAATCCCCCTGTGATACCTTTTAATCCCATCCCTTCTGACGCATCGATGAATGTTCCTTGTCCTGTACTCCTCCAGAATACCAATGGATCATTCTTGCCCCAGGATGACGTGATGATATCAAGCCATCCATCACCATCGAAATCCTCTACACACGACCCTCCTGCAAGCGCTACACCTTTGATACCCACTTTGGCGGAGATCTCTCTGAACTTTGTAAAGCTGCTTCCTTCCTGTACACTGGATGCAGGGAGACGCCACTTGACCGGCACAGCTGAGGGATATTTGCCAATGGTCATCGCGGCAAGGTTAAGGATATAGATTGTCTCATGATCATCAGGAAATTCGTCGAGAATTTGGAGGCATACGTGCATTGCGGATTCAGATCCCCGGGTCATCGTATATCTGCCTTTTTGAGAGATCGGAAGGATACACGACTCCTGGTTGCGCACGGTGACACAATTAGCTTCTTCACCTAAACGCAGGTAGGCCATAGCGAGGAGCTTGCGCATCTGCAACCTTACATCTGCCTCGATATTGTATTTATTGTACTCTTTCAACACAGCCTCAAATTCAACAATTGATTGTTCTGTTTTGCCGGCAGTGAACAGTGCGTTTGCGTAATACGACCATGCCGTGATTCGTGTCGAAATATCCTGACTTTGTAGTTGCTGCCTGAACATTTCTGCGCGTTCCTTCTCTACAAGAAAAGTGGCCTTTGCAGGATCGATGTTGGCAAAGGATCTTGCGAGTGTCGCAGCCATGTAAGCGGTAGCTGCTGCATAATCGATTTCAACGGGCACAATAGGTTCATCAGACTGAAGTTGTGTCCCTGCATTATCTGAGTCCGCTTTTTCTGCACACTGGCTAAGAAGAAACACGCAGCAGCAACACCACAGCATTTTTCTCATGAGAAAAAATTTAAAGTGAATTGGCTGAATCACAAGGACACATTGAAAATACAGCAAAGAGACTTCGAATCGTCATGAGAAAAATCTTATATACTATTCAAAATCCGTAGGATGCACGTCGGGATATTCTGTAATATCAATGCCTTCTGTGATGCGTACGTATGTGTTGAGCTGTACATCACGAAAGATTTGTTTCGTCCGTGCCCGCACAGGCCAGATGATTTCTATTTCCTGGATTGCGGTGGCATTATCGAGCCCGATTTCAAGCTGCAGACTTGAGGATCCGAAGCTGCCACCTGTGGACACAGTCCGATAAAAGTTGTGTTTTCCATTAGGTAATTGCACGGAGACGCGCACACGCGCGCCAATTGCCATGCGATTTGATTGTACACCCTGAAGTTGGAGAACGATCCAGCTCTTCTCCTGGCCTATGGGATTTTCAAACAGGATGTCCTCATAGACGTCGCCATCGAAGGCGCCGCCTAATGATTCAAAAATGTCCTCGTCCCCATCCCGATCCATGTCACCGAATGCCACAGCATGTCCTTTCTGGATATGCCCAAAGCCACCTGACGCTGTGATGTCATCGAATGTTTTTCCCGCATTGTTTCGAAACATTTTATTCGGCACCACAGATGAATATTCCGGAGTGCCAGTGCCTAAATAAAAATCGAGATAGCCATCGGCATCGAGATCTCCATAGTTACACCCCATCGTGTAGATATTTTCAGTCATACCCATTGCCGTTGTCACATCTGCAAATGTGTTGTTGCCATTATTGCGATAGACCCTTGGGTGTGAATTGAGTTTCTGTCCTTTGGCATTCAAAACAAAATCGCGGGCAGCAGGAGTTCCAATATCGTCACCATACGCTGTGACAAAGATGTCCTCCCATCCATCATTGTTGAAGTCCCACATCCATACCGGGAAACTCTTGATGGGTTCCCCTACGCCTGCCGGATCTGAGATATTCTCAAACTGGGGGATACCTTCAGAATTTAATCCCGTATTCAATAGAAGCATGTTTTTCCCCGGTAAGAGAGAAATATAGATATCCGGCCAGCCATCATTGTTCACATCTCCTGCCACACATCCTTTAATATAACCACCGGTGGATGCACCGATCTTTGTAATCACATTCCGGAAGGTGTTGTTTTTGTTATTGAGATAGAATTCGTTCGGGAAGTGATACCCTGTACCTGATTCATTTCCAACAAAGAAGTCGATATAGCCATCCAGGTTAAAATCTGCAAACGCAGCAGTTTGTGTCGCTGCAAAGGTTAGTACCCCTGCATGATTTGTAATATCTGCGAATTTGCCATTGCCTAAATTGAGAAGCAAGGAGTTTGGGATCTTGCCCTGATCACGCAACCATGCTCCTCGCAAGACGAGGATGTCTGCAAGTCCATCGTTATTGATATCCGCATGCAGCAGATTCAAACCTCCGTTGATGCCCTTGAGCCCCATGCCTGCCGATGCATCTGTGAATGTGCCTTGTCCGGTATTTTTCCAATAGACCAATGGATCCTTGCCGCCCAATGAGGAGGTAATAATATCGAGCCAACCATCTCCATCGAAGTCTTCGACACAGGCTCCTCCGGCCAGGGAGGCTCCTTTGATGCCCACTTTCTGTGATATGTCATTGAATTTTGTGAAACGGAGGCCACCCATAATACTCGCCTCAGGAATCCGCCATTTAGCAGGAACGCCTTTAGGATATTTCCCAATGGTCATTGCTGCCAGATTCAGCAACCAGATTGTCTCATCATCCCCGGGAAACTTGTTAAGGATATCGATACATAGCTTCATTGCCGTCTCAGAGCCTGTGGTCATGCGATACTGGCCCTCAGGAGAAAGCGGGAGAATGCAGGATGCGTGATTGCGCGCATTAATACAATTCGCTTCTTCACCAAGCCTCAGGTAAGCAATAGCGAGTAGTCTGTGTATCAGCAAGAGTGTGTCATCGGCAATTTTGATCTGTCCCAATTCCTTTAAGATCGTCTCCAACTCGATAATTGCCTGTTCTGTATTGCCTACATTGAGAAGTTCATTCGCATAATAAATCCACGCGGTGAACCGGGCTATTGCGTCAGGATCATTGCCCTGCTGTCTGAAATATTCCAGGCGTCTCTTGTCGACCTGGAATGGAGCCTTGGCAGGATCGATATTCGCAAAAGACCTGGCAATGAGGGTAGCCATTTTTGTAGTGGAGGCGGCATAATCAATAGCTACCGGGACAGCGGGAGTTTCAGTTTGTGCCTCTTTTTGCGGAGAATCCGTACGTGGAGAATTCGCACACCTTGTAAATACCAATACACAGCAGCAACACCACATTATGTTTAACATGGAAAAAGTTTCTGTAGCCGGTTAATCATGATGGTGGGACAAATTTACAAAAGGCCTCCATCGAATTTCTATGAGAAAAACGTATCGCTCTACCTGAAAACCATTGGAGGCACATCAGGATATTCTACAACATCACTACCTTCCGTGATACGCACATATTTATTGAGCTGTACATCACGAAAGAATTGTTTCGTCTGTGCCCGCACAGGCCAGATGATTTCTATTTCCTGGATTGCCGTGGCATTATCGAGTCCGATTTCAAGCTGCAGGCTTGAAGATCCGAAACTGCCACCGGTTGAGACAGTACGATACATACTGCGTCTCCCTTTTGGACTCTTCACTGTGACTTTCACACGCGCACCGATGGCCATCCGATTGGATGTGACACCTACAACTTGAAGCACGATCCAGCTCCTGTCCTGTCCAATCGGATTTTCATACAATATATCCTCAAAGTAATCGCCATTATACGCCCCGCCAAGTGATTCGAAAATGTCTTCATCACCATCCCGATCCAGATCACCAAATGCGACGGCATGTCCTTTATGAATATTTCCAAAACCACCTGCAGCGGTGATATCGTCGAAATACTTTCCCGCATTGTTGCGAAACATCTTGTTTGGCACAGCGGAAGAATATTCCGGATTCCCCGTGCCTAAGTAAAAATCGAGATAGCCATCGGCATCGAGATCTCCATAATTGCATCCCATGGTAAAGATATTTTCCCTCATGCCTGCCCTCACGGAGATATCTGTAAACGTACCATTGCCATTATTGCGATAGATCCGGGGATGACCACCAAGATCCTGACCTAATCCATTACGCACATAGTCTCGTGCCGTTTCCAGGGTGCCATCACCATATGAAGACACGAACAGGTCTTCCCAACCATCGTTATTGAAGTCCCATGTCCATGTTGGGAAACTGTATGTTGGTTCTTCTACTCCGGCAGATTCTGTCATATTTTCGAACTGGGGAATACCAGCTGCATTTACACCTTTGTGGATCAGAAGCAGGTTAGGTCCGACGTAATTCGACAAATACAGATCTGGCCATCCATCATTATTAAAATCTCCTGAAGTACAACCTTTGACCATGACAATCGTATTGACACCAATCTCATTAATGACATTCCGAAATGTGCCATTACCATTATTCAGGTAGAATTCATTCTGAAAGATTGCTTGCTTTGTAGATTCATTGCCCACAAAGAAGTCAATCCATCCATCCAAATTGAAATCCGCAAACACAGCCGTTTGTGTCGGGGCAAACGCCAACACGCCCGCTTCTTCCGCAAGATCCCGAAACTGACCATTTCCTTTGTTCAGGAGAAG
>DATDQA010000336.1:0-21581 GCA_035292505.1 Saprospiraceae bacterium
TACGCTTTCCTCATAAAAGTGGTCAGACGGACAAAAGGCATTGGTCAGAAGATGCGACTCTTTCTGCAAAGCATAGCGAAGCTCAATGAGAGATTCAGTAAGCAGGAGTTGATGCGCCTCATACAGCCTGAGAACAAAAAAGGCGAAATCCATTCGCAAACAAAACGGCGTGGCTGGAGGATTCTTTTGATCGGTATTCTTCTGGCCAGCCTTGGCTTAGTACTCACCATGATGGCAATGGAAGACAACTGGACCACAGTGCAAAAGATCATGGGCGCTCTTGGAGTTTTGTCTCTTTCGCTTATCAACGGTATTATCCGTCGCCGCCATACAACACAAAATGAATTGAACGCGTAACTATCTGATTTGATGAAGATTGCATGCCTTTAGTTTGCGGATGCAATACAATAGTCCCATTCAGTTTTTACATCAGGAGAACAATTCTTCCATGTTTTCCTGACTAAAGTCCATGAGACTGAACAGCACGTGCGTGCACTTTTGCTTTGCAACTAACAGAACGTTTATTATCAATTTTTTTTGTCACAAATCTCATCCAATCATTGCTATGAAAACTCAATTGTCTCATCGAATCGGAATGAACAGATTGTTATTACTAGGCTTCTGTGCTTCCATCCTCAGTAGCTGCTATACGGCACGCGTTTATGCACCACACCCACAAGTCATTCCGGGATTCACGGAGAAAGGTCAGGGGCAACTCAGTGTCCATTCAGTAAACAACAGCGACAACAATGGAAATGCTCACTCTAACGAGATGACAGGGGTCAGTGTACAAGCTGCATATGCGCCGCTGAAGCATGTAGGCCTTACACTTAACTATACAAGACTAAAAGAGAATGATCAATTCAGACAGTTCGAATTTGCGAGTGGATACTTTGGTGCGCTATCAGAGAAGATCATCTTAGAGGCGTATGGTGGATTCGGAACGGGAAGTATGCGCAGTGGCAACGACTTCTCCTTCGGTGTATCCGATGAAGACAATGACCCCTATACCTACGATTACAGGGACGTCTTTTCCTATGCATACGGCGATATGGACACCAAAAGATGGTTCATTCAACCCTCTATTACAGTAAAGCCTGTGAAGAACATGGCTTTTGCCTTTGGCTTGAAATATTCCCGCGTTGACTTTTACAACTTACGCATCGAAATGGGTGAAGCTCCAAGGGAAGGTTATGACGATCACGTTGAAGATGTCAGGGATCAGATTGCACGCGCTGAAATGATAGAAAAGCACGGTGCATATACCATGATTGAGCCTTCAATTACACTCCGCTTCGGTACAGAGCAATTTAAAGGTCAACTACAGATTGGATTTACAAGTACCGGGGATAAGACTCTCCGTGATGTTATCTATCATTCATATAGTTCGGTTGGCTTGATGTACTCATTCCCGCGAAAAAAAAAGAAGTCATAGTTTTTTGAAAACCCGAATCTGCTTTCTTATATCCAGGTGTTAAAGTCAGAGACAAGGTGCTCCGTTAATACATCTATCCAAAGCAAGTTTCAATCGGGCTATTCTTTTCAATTCCGTAGCGTAAGAAATAATTTCTATTCCATTCATTCTTAAATCTTCCATGTTATGAAAACACTTTCCCGTTGGGCATTCCATCACCCCTGGTCCGCACGCATCATGATTGTAGTTTGTCATTCCATCCTCATTTCAATTGCCATTGTCATTGGTATTTTACTCCAGGACGTAGGAATTCAGCTACCTGTGATTCTTCTGACATCCTTATCTATCACGTTCCTCGTATTCCTCCTGAAGTATCCGTCCAGGCAGAAACTGCCTTTTGCGATGTCTTACACTTATGCACGGGCAAAATTGTCAGATCTCGCATTGGTAGTGGGCGGCTTTTGCATGGTCATTTCACTCGCGAACCAGGACATCCTGCCCGAGCCTCGTACAATGCCGGTACAAATGATGATCATACCTCTTGTGCATCAGATATCTCAACATAAAATATTGAAACATGAACGAAAGGAACTGCGGAAAGAATTGAAAAATCAAATACGTGAGTATGTGAACGATACCCGCAAAGGGCTTTCGGGCTGGGCGGCTATTCTGATTGCTCTGGGATTCGTGATTGCCTTCTTTATTTCAGTAGCACTCATTGCAGCCCTTTCATGCTCACTTTCCTGTTCAGGTTCCGGGCCATTGGCGGCAGCGACTCTTATCGGAGGAATCTGGCTTTCCATATATCTCCTCGTCATCGCCTTTAGATGGCTTAGTCGAAAGCGCAAAGAAAGAAAGGAAGAAGCGCTTCCAGAGAGTGCGTGATATCTCCTTAAGAACATGTTTTACAAACTCATAAGAATATGAAATATCTTATCCGAAATACCCACCCGACTGTTGGCAAAACATTACACTCCTCTGCAAATGGATGTATTCAGTGGATAGTGTTGTCCATACTAATATCATTCCTGAATTTGACGTACACTGTAGTTCTGTCGCAAAGCAAGACAGATTCTCTCTACAAACGACCAGCGAATAGTTTTAACGTCAACTTGCTTGGCGATGCTTCTATAGTTTCCTGCAGTTATGAGAGACTCTTCTATACGAAATCAAATTTCTTCATTGCCGCCAAACTTGGAGTAGGATATAGCAAGGAGTTTCGTATTTGCTTTGGCCGTTGTACAACTCGTCCAAACACGTATCTGACTATTCCTCATCACCTGACAATGAACCTGGGCAAGCGCACAAGCTTTCTTGAAATTGGTATCGGAGGCACCAAAGTCAGTTCCTTGACTTTCCGCAATTACCTGCTTTACCCGATTATCGGCTATCGATATCAACCAATACGTATAAATCAAGCGTCATTCAGAATCTCTATTCATGTTCCTGTCATTGGGCGGAATAAGGAAGAAGATGTCTTGTTTTCGCCATTTGGCTTTAATCTGGGAGTATGCTTTTAAAACTGATAAAATCATCTCCCCAGAGTATTTAGAAAATCTTGAAAACAAGGCAATACCGAAAAGGCTTACACGTAAACTAAACTTAAAAACTAAATACAATGAAAAATGCAATGCTCTTTGCCGTCCTTGCAATATCCGTCGATGGTTTTGCACAAAATAAGGGACCTATAACCGGGGTGCAACTTCCTTCATCACGTTCAATCCGAAATGTTCAGCTTAAAACAGAGGATGAAAGACAGATGACATCAGGTATTTATTCCAATAAGAATCCCGGTCAAATTGACAAAGACCGAACTCAAGAAAAGAAATGGAGTTTTTCCTTATTCGGTGGGTTTTCATTTATGGGTAGTGGAGCAGATATCAAACGCCATATGCGGAAATCAGGGTTGGACGATATCAAACCTGGTCATCAAAGTTGGTTCGGGTACGTCCATTCTAAAGATTATCCAATAAATAAGATCGGAGTGGTATGGAATTTTGAAACCAGATACAATGTATCAAAGAAAAGCGCTCTCAATTTTACTGCGGGAAAAATCAACCATTCTTCTGTGGAAGGTTATAACCATTGGGAAAATTATCTCCGAATTAAAAATGATCTATGGGCTGCGTCTTGCAATTATGTGTGGAGAATAGGTAAGCACAATGATGGCTTTAGTCTGGGACCTGTGATCGCAAGACACAAAATACATGCTGATAGCCCATATCCTTTCCAGGTTAATTCTTCCACCTCTTCCACCATAAAAGCGGGATTTAACCTGGGATATGCCCGTTCGCTTATTCAAAACGAGAATTGGTTTCTGACTTTTAAAGCAAACTATACCTGATTGCCAGATATAAAAATAGGACCCTATACAAGCGAGTCACGAGAGCATATCTCTGTATTTAAAGAAACACATCTGCGTCTTTCGACATTAAACTTTGGAATCGCTACTGGATGGCGGTGGTGAACCCATTCGTTACAGATCTGGAAAAATGAGGCGCGAAGGCACAACCAAATGAGTGATGAAATTTAAGATTTGTTAAAATGGAATAACAATGGTTTAGTACAGTTCAGACTCAAGCTGGTTACTTTTAGAAGATTCTGTGATTAAGTGACAGTAGCGGTGTACGCGACTGAGATAAAGTGTAATGTTCATTTCAACCAATAACGGCGATGAAGGGAATACCCGAAATACGATTTAAAAGTTTATTGCCAGATCACCTGCGCCATGACTTTATGGTGCAGATGGACAACAAGTCCATTGATCGGATTCAGATCATCTCCTGGCTGGCCTTTCTCATGTATTCTTCATTGTTATTTCTCGATTATAGGCGTTCTCAGGATGGATTGTTTCAGGAAAATCCTATTAATAGGACGTTATTCTGTTTACATCTGAGCGGTCTGGCATACCTGATTCCCGCACTTGCGACGACATTAGCTAAGGATAAAGTCAAAGCCACCAGGCTTTCCCGTGGTGTCATCTTCTGGCTTACGTTTGCGTTTATGACTGGTAACCTGTTAGGACAATCGTATTATTCATACCACTTGTATCTCAGTCTCTCGCTCTATATGATTTATGTCCTTGTCACCAATTGGACATTCACAATGAATCATCCACAACGGATGTTTTTCAACCTGGGAAGTTTCCTGGTGATGATCGTCGGGATTAACATTGGAGAAGCAGCAAACAATGTGCGCGGATTGGTCAGCATCTATGAAGGGCTTTTCTTTACAATCATTGCTTTCCTGTTTGGAACCTTCGATTATAACCTGCGAGCGGCGAAATTTCTTGAAGAACAGGAGCTCAAAACAAGAACAGCCGAATTAAATGCCGAAAAGAAAAAGTCTGATGCGCTTCTGCTCAATATACTTCCTGAAGCGGCAGCTGAAGAACTCAAGCGATATGGCAAGACGACTCCTCAACGCTTTGAACTTGTCACAGTCATGTTCACAGATTTCCTGGACTTTACACGCATCTCCTCAGAAATGAACCCTACAGCTCTTGTCGATGAACTGGGGACCTATTTCGCAGAATTTGACAGGATCGCAGATAAACACGGATTGGAAAAAATTAAAACAATAGGTGACTCTTACATGTGCGCAGGAGGTATGTCAGAACGAGATGCCGACCATGTCATTCATATGATCAGAGCAGCTTTGGAGATTCGCGATTATATGATTCAGGTAATGCATGAGAAGGATCACATGGGCATACCGCACTTCGCCATACGTATTGGTATTCATACCGGACCTGTGGTTGCTGGTGTCGTAGGTCTTAAGAAATTCGCATATGACATCTGGGGTGACACTGTCAATACCGCATCAAGAATGGAATTACACTGCGAGCCCTGGAAGATAAATATATCCCAGGATACGCTTTCATATCTTGGCGATCATGTAGAGTATTCCCATAGGGGGAAGATCGAAGTGAAAAGCAAGGGGCAAATCGATATGTACTATGTGATTTCAATCCGAAGCTAAAGCATTGTTGACACAGTGAATGATTCATCAAACAATAGTTCAACGAGCTCTTTCAGACAAAATGATAGAATGAAAACTTACCAACTTTTTTTTCTGTCAGCTGCAATCCTACTCAGATTTACATGTGCCTGTGTCGCTCAACCATTCACCGATATTGCTTCACTGAATTACCAATATCATCTACCCACAAAATATCAGGAACCACAAACCGCACAGAATCGCAATCTCTACTTCAAATCTGCCGAATTGCTGCTACCGCTGTCGCTTGGAAATGGCAGTTATATCCTCGCAGGCGGTCAATACTCCCGTATTGATTTCGGCTTCGATGTGGGTCTGAGATTGAGCCAGGGATTTAACGTGGCAGAAGGACGAGTCGGCTGTTTATACCAATGGAAAAACCAAAAAGATAAAACCCTCTTTCTACTTATCCCAAAATGGGCCGGCGAAGAAAAGGCCTTTGCATCAGAGTATTTTCAATTGGGAGGTGTATTTCTTCACACACATCAATTGAGTCCAGACTTTTCGTACAAGTTCGGGCTCTATTACAACCGCGAGTTTTTTGGAAATTTCTTCATGCCTCTCGTTGGACTCGAGTGGCAAATCAATGAAAACCTTTGGCTCTATGGTACTCTGCCAGGGAATCTCCAATTGCACAAAGTCCTGAAGCCTTCGCTTGCCGTTTCATTGAGTTACGTATCTCCGAGTGGCTCGCTGCTCTTAGAAAATGGCAGCGACTATATCCGCATCGGAAAAAGTTTTCCACCGAATGCTGTCGTGAGTGCAGACTTGCATTGGACAATCTTCTCCCCTGTTGTATTGAAAGCTTCTGTAGGTCATAGTCTCTGGAGAAGTTATGGACAGTATAATGCCGCAAATGAACAATATGAATCAGGAGAGTATGCAGATTACAAGGATGGCTTTGTACTAAAGGCAAGCATTGTCTTTCGGGTGCTGGAAAAATCTTAAGAACCCGAGATCGCCTTCCACGTCTCATACAACTTCTCTTGCTCTGGTCTATCAGTAGGCATCTCCTGCAATGGCAGACAGGGCTTTAAATATTGATGGCAATCTGCTGGAAGCGATTGGTATAGCCTTGTACCTTTCGTCTTCCATGCAATCATTTCATCCGATACCTCGCGAACAACCCTAGCGGGATTACCGATTACGAGACTACGCGGAGGTATCTTCTCCCCTTCTTTTACAAAGGTCATAGCTCCAATGATGGATTCATCACCAACCACGACATGATCCATGATCACAGAATTCATACCTACCAGGACATTTTTTCCAATCTCTGCACCATGGATAATTGCCCCATGCCCGATATGCGCTGACTCACGCAGTATTACGACAATACCCGGGAACATGTGTATTGTACAGTTCTCCTGCACATTGCATCCATCTTCAATCACGATACCTCCCCAATCACCACGGATCGCAGCTCCAGGACCGATGTACACATTTTTTCCGATGATCACATTCCCTGTCACAGCAGCAAGTGGATGCACGAATGCTGTTGGATGAACTACTGGTATAAATCCTTTGAATGAATAAATCATGCTTTTCGCTTTTCGCTGTTCGCTTTTCACTGTTTGCTTTTGTGCTCTTCATGCTTCCGCCCACAGCGTAAACTTTCACCATTCTGCCCTTCTGCCAATCCGCCTTTCCGCTCTTCTGCCTTTCTGCTATTCTGCCCTTCCACCTTTTCTAGTTACGAAGCTTAGTCAGAAGCCGCAGAAACTCAATATAAATCCAGACGAGTGTAATCAACAACGCCATCCCCGCAAACCATTCCATGTATCGGGGAGCGCGATATTCTTCCGCCTTTTCAAACATATCAAAATCCAGAAGAAGATTCAGCGAAGCAATGCCAAGGACAGCCACACTAAATAAAATCCCAAAGGTTCCTCCTTCATGAATGTACGGAATGTGTATGCCGAACATGCCGAGTATCCAACTCAACAGATAAATCAGGAAGATGCCTCCAGTCGCCATGATGAGGCCAAGTCTGAATTTATTCGTCACCGGAATGATGCGGGTCTTGTAAATGACAAGCATTACAAAAAATACAAGTAACGTCAGTGATACTGCCTGGAGAATAATACCACCTGCCAGAGAAGCATACATTGCAGAAATTCCTCCCACAAAGAAGCCTTCAAGGATTGCATACAACGGAGCAAGGATAGGTGACCATGCCTTCCTGAAGACTGAGATCACTACCACGATCAATCCTCCGATCGCCCCACCCCAAACAAGTATCGGGCTTGGAAACCTGTATCCGACCACTGCCGTAAAGAGAAGTAATCCGAGTAGAACGAATGTCTTATTGATCGCACTCTGTGTCGTAAAAGTCCTCAGGTTTTCACCAACATAGGCGGTACTTTCCTGCGCGAGTGATTTTTCATTCAGCACAGGGTTTGACGAATGCGAAAAACGCTCAAATCGATTTGACATATTTGTAAGTTGCTGTTAAGTTGCTTGTAAGTTGCTGTTAAGTTGCTGTTAAGTTGCTTGTAAGTTACTTGTAAGTTGCTTGATTGCACTTGCACTTGAACTTGCTCTTGCGTTTGTATTTGCATTTGTGTTTTCTATTCAACAGCCGGCTTCCCTGTATATTTCAATATCGCTTCCCTGATACGCTGAACGCGGTTTTCGGGATTCGGATGGATGCTGAAAAATTCGGGCTGATTTTGTCCGCCTCCTGCGTTAGCGAGGATATGCATCACACCGATCAATGCATTCGGATCATAACCGGCATCTACCATGAATCGCACTCCGAGATCATCACTTTGCAACTCCTGGTCACGGCCATAGCTCATGTTGATCAGATTCCCTATCATCCGCGCCGCCTCCGCTGTATTATAATCGCCGGATGCAATCACTGCCGCACCTGTGAGACCCTCCGTAAGCTCCATCTTCGCGATGCGTTGTGCTCCATGCCGTGCAACGACATGACCTATTTCATGTCCCAATACTCCTGCAAGCTGTTCTTCATTTTCCAGTTTACTGAATAATGCCTCCGTAATAAATACTTGTCCTCCCGGAAGAGCAAAGGCATTTACGATCTCCGGATGTGCCAGCAAATGAAAATCGTATTGATATGGCGTTTTGCCCGCATCGGATGCCTGCACAATACGCTGTCCGACCTGTTTCACGAACTGCTGACCTTGCTCACTGGGGTGTAACCCGCCATATTGTTGAATCAACTGCGGAGCACTTTGCAGACCGAGCGCAATCTCCTGTTCTTCATTGATGCCGACATATTGCTTTTCGCCAATGATCTCGTTGTAATCAGCCGTCGAACAATACCTCATCAGGGCGAAGCCCGCAATTAACAGCCCAATGATCAGCGTGCCACCAATATTACGCTTGCGACTCCCTCGGAAGATACGACGTGGAGGATTTCCCTGTCCGGAGTTATATTCCCGTCTTCTCGCGTAGTATGTCACTGTAAGTCTTTTGGTGAAGCTGCGGAAAGAATTTCATAACGAAGATAGCCAGGCCCGGGCAATTTGTTGAGATACTCGATTACGATGAGAGCGAGTTCCTGTCTTAGTGCACAACATGATGAATTGATCATCCCTCCATCTGCTCTGGGTCGTTTCTTTCTCCACCCATTTCCTGAATGACGATAGAACATTTACTTTGGACCATCACAGCCGTGTTGTTTGTCTCTGATTCCTGCTTCTCAAATTTTGACGCTGACGTTCATTTCCTATTTTACAGCAAATATGAACAAGAACATCACATGGAGCACAACGAAACAAGCATTCACACAGAACAAAAAACATTTCTACGTCATTTCCAGAACTACCTCGGAGAGTTTGTTTATGGGGGCATTGACGGCAGCGTAACGACGTTTGCCGTTGTGGCGGGGGCAGCGGGCGCCGAATTGAGCTCAAGTATTGTATTGATCCTTGGGTTTGCAAATCTCCTGGCCGATGGTTTCTCGATGTCTGTTGGAGCATACCTTTCGCAGAAGAGTGTACGTGACAGTTTCGATAAATACAGGGCCACGGAGTATTGGGAGATCGAACATATGCCTGATCAGGAACGTGAAGAAATACGTGAGATCTATCGTGCAAAGGGATTTGAAGGCGAATTGCTGGATCGTGTTGTGGATGTGATCTGTGCAGACAAAGAGCGTTGGGTCGATGTGATGATGAAAGAAGAACTCGGACTAATCAAAGAACATAAATCTCCATTCACAATCGGCGCGACAACATATTTTTCATTTCTGCTCGTCGGCACCATTCCTCTCCTGGCGTATATCTGGGACTACACAGGTGGCTTTGAAGTCAGTTTATTTGAGACATCCAGTGTCCTGACAGGAATGGCATTCATTGTCATCGGTTTTTTAAAATCCTATGTCACCAATACTCCACGCTTAAAGAGTATTCTTGAAACGCTCCTCCTCGGTACACTTGCAGCTTCTATGGCTTATTTTGTCGGTGATTTGCTGGAGAAAATATTGGCGTAGTCTATTTACCACGACATGACTTGCACCATCGTTGACGCCGTGCTCAGTATTTGTTTAATGCGCTATTAGATATGAGAAGAGAGAATCTTTCAACGCACTTTAAAATCGACAGTGATCGTCCCACACTGTTTTTCGATCGGACTTTCAGTAAAAATAAATTTTCTTGCACTTCGCTCCGCCAACGCGCGCAGATCAGAATCTGTTGTTGTAGAGCCGCGTTGTGTGTATTCCGCACTGACCACTTTCCCTGATTTATCCACACAGACATTCAAGACTACCTTGCCGACTTTCTGAGAGTTGTCAGAGATTGTAGGCTCATATTTCACACCGCGGTTTCCCAGGCCTCCTCCGACCATACCTGAACCGGTGCTCACACCTCTCAGATTCGTGGCTTTGGGGTCACCATCAGAACTTCCCTGATTTCCTGGTATCCCTGTTTCGCCTTTACCGCTTCCACTGAGTAAAGTCCCATATTGTTTTTTGGTCTGCTCGTATTCGGCTTTCTTGCGCGCTTCCGCTTCCGCTTTGAGTCTGGCTTCATCCTCAGCTTTTTTACGCGCCTCAGCCTCCGCTTTTTGCTGACGCTTCAGTTCTTCCTGTTGCCTCCGTGTTTCTGCTTCATTTGCTTTCCTGATGGCAATTGCTTGCGGATCTTCGGTTGTCAACACTTTCCGTTCTGCAGGAACTTCCTTTTTAGTTGCTACAGGTTCAACTATACGAGGTCGTTCTGCAACAGGCTGAGGCGTTACTTTCTCGATACTCTGCGTTTCGGGCATGTCTTCACCTTTCCCCTGATCAGGGACGCCGAGGCTTACCAGGATACCCTCCTGTCCCGGAGGTGGTATTGGAAAATGAATCAAAGGAAGGATGAGCAATAACAATAACAGCGCATGAAATAACAGACTGCCTACCATTCCTTTCCGTTGGTTCTTATTTTCCGGCAATATGAGTACTTTGCTTGCCATTGTTTTAATCACTCCTCAGGAAGTAACACAGCATTCAGATTGTAGCGCATGGCAAGGTCCATGACATATACGACCTTCTCTACCGGTGCTTGCTTTTCAGGAGATATCGTAAAGCTTTTGTTTGACTTCTTTGAAATCCCGCGAAGTTCTCTGTCCACCTGCTCCGGGCTTGCGCTCCGGCCATTCACTGCATACGTTCCGGCTGCATGCACACGTACATCCGGCAATTGATCTGTTTGCGTCATCGGCGATTTTGTCCTGCCGGGCAACTTCAGGTTAAGTGCATTGGGTGCCACAAGACTTGATGAAAGCATGAAAAAAATCAACAGCAGGAAGATGATATCCGTCAAGGACGCCATGCTGAACTGGGCACTGATTTTACTTTTTCTGCTGAGTGGCATAGATCAGTTCTTTCGTGGTTGTGTCGCAAGGATGGCTTTGGTTCTGAGTTCACTTGCAAGGCGCATGATACGAGAGACATGCTCAAATGGCACACCTGTCTCCGCAATGATCGTGATGGTCGTCTCTTCTCTATTGTCCGATTTTAATACAGCATCACGGACCGCTCTATCTAGCGCCAGGGAAGGCACGGCCGTATTGTTTACATAAAACGCACCTCCGCGCTCCAGAGTCACTGCTATCGCCGTTGATGCGACAGTTTTTGAATCAGACTCGGGCAGATCAACATTTTTAATCTGGACAAACGTAGCTGTAAGCATGAAGAAGATCAATAACAGAAAGATGATGTCCGTTAAGGACGCCATGCTGAATTCCGCACTGACTTTATTTCTTCTTTTTAAGCCCATTAAAAAAATGCTGTTTGCTGTTCGCTATTCGCTGTTGGCCAGGTTGCTTCTTGAACATTGAACATCCATCTCTCACCTTCTCACCTTCTCACCTTCTCACATTCTCACACTCTCACACTCTCACCTTCTAATGTCTCACCGGTTCCTGGAGCAAATCCATGAAATCCATCGTCGTACGCTCCATGTTGTTCACCACTTTATCCACCTTTGTGACAAGGAAATTATATCCAATAAACGCCAGGATTCCCACCGCCAGACCGAATGCAGTCGTAAGCAAAGCCTGGTAAATCCCTCCCGCAAGTAATTCGGGAGTCACGTTCTGATGACTTGCCATTTGGTAAAAGGCAATAATCATCCCGGTCACCGTGCCGAGGAATCCAAGCATCGGAGCAGCACCGGCAATACTCGCCAGAGTTGATAAATTCTTCTCGAGTTTGAAAATTTCGAGATTCCCCACATTATCAATCGCAGAACTTATATCATCCAATGGTTTGCCGATACGCATCAGGCCTTTTTCAACCATACGTGCCACAGGGTGGTCATTATTACGACATAGCATCTTTGCCCCTTCAATATTGCCGGTCTGTACACTGTTACGGATATTGTTCATGAAGGTGACGTCGATTTTGGCAGCCCTGTTGATTGTCAGATACCGTTCAATGAGAATATACAGACCAACGATGGACATCAAAAGTTGTAACCCTACTATCACCACACCGATCGGCCCGCCTGAGATGAGGATATCCACGAGATTCTGTTGTCCTGTTCCGGTCACTTCAGCAAGAGGTTCTGTCACAGGGTCTTGAAATAGAAGAAATGTGCTCCAGCTCATTCGTTAGATTTTGAAACTGTTGTAATTAAACGTTAGCCTAAACGCCAATATCCTTCGCCCAAGTATCTGCAAGGCCAAAAGGTATTAACTCGGTTGGCAAATATATAAAAAAGTTCTAATCTGTTAAGAATTAGGTGCTTGGGGGTGCATGTCGAAATGCAGGATCTAAAAATGGTTCCACATCACCCAGACGCTCGCTCCAAGGAGTCCCTTTTGGGAAAGGTCCTCCTACGTCGCACGCCTGTCCGACCGGAATCATCCGGGCGGGCTTCGAGGGTCAATCCGCCCTTTTTGTGAACTGATGTTTGCGTATTGCTCTCACCTTCGGATCCTGAGCTTGTCGAAGGGCACCTTCTCACATTCTGTCTATCTTGCTCAAATGAGAAGAATCAGTAAAGTCGCTGTTCTCGGCTCAGGCGTCATGGGCTCTACCATCGCCTGTCATTTCGCAAACATCGGACTGGAAGTATTGATGATGGATATCTTGCCAACGGGCACCACTGAATCTGCATTGAAATCACCACAAATCCGAAATAGTGTCGCAGCAGGTGCATTACATGCGGTCTTAAAACAAAAACCGGCCCCGCTCTATAAACAAGAATTCGCCTCTCGTATCACCGTGGGAAATTTTGAAGATGATTTCCCGAAAATCAAATATTATGATTGGGTGATCGAGGTCGTCATTGAACGACTGGACATTAAGCAAAAGATCTTCGAACAGGTAGATATGTATCGGCGTGCCGGCACCCTGGTCTCTTCAAATACTTCAGGTATACCGATCCATCTGATGCCCGATGGCAGATCTGATGATTTCAAAACACATTTTCTCGGGACACATTTCTTTAATCCACCACGCTATCTCGCACTCCTTGAGATCATCCCTACGAAAGCAACCGATCCTACAGTCATCTCGTTCATGATGGATTATGGTGATCGGTATCTTGGAAAGAAAACTGTTCTCTGCAAAGACACACCGGCTTTCATCGCAAATCGAGTTGGTGTCTATGCGATGTCCCTTATCTATCAACTCGCTGATGAATCAGGCCTCTCGATCGATGACATCGATAAGCTCACAGGACCAGCTATCGGTCGTCCATCGACAGGTACATTCAGACTTGGAGATCTCGTAGGTCTTGATGTCGCAGCAAAAGTGACAAAGGGGATCCAGGATAATTGTCCTCAAGACGAACAGGCACAGGCATTACACTTACCTAAGTTCTTCCAGCATCTCCTCGACAATAACTGGCTTGGCAACAAAACCGGAAAAGGGTTCTATGTCAGGACGGATGAAAAAGATGAAAAGGGACGTAGCATCATTCATAGTCTCAACCTAAAGACCCTGCAATACGAAAAATCGCCCCGCACGTCATTGCCAAGTCTTACCCTCAGCAAGCAGATCGATGACCTTTCAAAAAGATTACGTGCTCTTGTGGAGTCAAAGGATGCTGGTGGTATATTATTGCGTAAATCATTCGCTGGTCTTTTTACTTATGCATCCAAACGCGTACCTGAAATTTCAGATACGCTCTATGCAGTAGATGATGCATTGCGTGCCGGCTTCGGATGGGAAATGGGACCGTTTGAATATTGGGATGCAATCGGTCTGGAAACAGGATTGAAAATGGTTGAGGAAAATGGCTACTCAGTCGCCGATTGGATCAAAGAAATGCAATCATCAGGCCATGTAAACTTTTACTCAAAAGCGGGTAATGCCAGGTTGTACTATTCTCAAAATTCAAAATCCTATGTTGCGGTACCTGGCAGTACAGAAATTGTGAGAGTGTCTAACTATCGGACCCAAAGTCCTGTTTATAAAAATGATGAGATCATTCTTCATGATATCGGAGACCAGGTGCTCTGTCTTGAGTTCACCAGTAAAATGAATGCCATAGGTGAAGGTATTCTCAAAGGCATTCAGGAATCCATCACACTTGGAGAACAAGGTGATTGGCGAGGTCTTGTCATCGGTAATGAAGCAAAGAACTTCAGCGTAGGTGCAAACCTCATGCTTGTTGCCATGCTCGCCTTCGACGAACAATGGGACGACCTCGAGATGGCTGTACGTCTCTTCCAACACACATCGATGCGTTGCCGATACTCTTCGATACCAGTGGTGGCTGCCACACAAGGTTATGTCTTTGGTGGTGGTTGTGAAATCGCCATGCATTGTGATGCAGTGTGCGCAGCGGCTGAATCATATATCGGTCAGGTCGAGGTAGGTGTAGGAATCCTTCCCGGAGGAGCGGGCACCAAAGAATTTGCCTTGCGGGCATCGGATGCGTTCTTCGAAGGTGATGTGATGATCCCGACATTGATTGAAAAGTTCAAAACGCTCGCCCTTGCCTCAGTCTCTACGTCAGCGCATGAAGCATTCGATTATGGCTATCTGCTGGAACACAAAGACAGAGTTGTCATAAATGGTTCTCGTAATCTAGATGAAGCAAAACAGGAAGTGATCCGCTTGTCAGAAGAATATGTGACTCCTATCGAGCGTAATAACATCCTTGTATTAGGAAGGCAGGGACTTGGTGCGCTTTATACAGCAGCGAATGAACTCTTCCGTGGACACTACGCATCTGAACATGACATTAAAATCGCAAAGAAAATTGCCTGGGTCCTCTGTGGTGGTGATCTCAGCGAGCCGCAAAAAGTGACGGAGCATTACTTATTGGATTTGGAACGCGAAGCCTTTCTCAGTCTCGTGGGAGAAAAGAAGACGATGGAAAGAATTCAGTATATGCTGGAGAATGGGAAGCCGTTGAGGAATTAGGATTCTCAATTTTTCGATTCTCGATTAATCCAACATTGTGGCGTTGCTAACCTTGAAGCGTTTGCGCTGCAGGAGCGACCTTCAAGCGTTAGGGATCAAGGGCAAGAAGTCGTCTTAGTTTCCCTGGGCTCCCTGGTCGATCCATTGCCTGATAATATTCTGTTGTGCATCAGGTACTGGGGATCTGTCAAGAGGCATCCGCTCACCGAAAGGCGGGTTTGCAGACATTTTTTGAATTAGCAAACTGGCCCCGGAATTACCTGGTACGATAGCCGCACCTGAATTTCCTCCCATAAGCAATTCACTCACGGCATCTACACGAAGACCGTTCTCTGACAATGACGGACCATGGCACGAGACGCACCCGTGTTGAGACAGGATCGGCAATACGTCGTCCATGAAAGAGATTGGATCATCGTCATCTCCGATAGGTATAACGAGATCATCCTTCTCACAACCAGCTAGGATAAAGGCGATGATACACACGCCCGTGATTTTTCTTAGACTTGACATACTGATTTCTTTTTATGAAATGAAAATTCAACATAATTCGCCCCTGTTAATTGCATGCAATTAACCCGGCGCTCATCTTAACGCCAAAAATTCAAGGGATGAAACCAGGAAGCTGGAAAGAAGTTATGAAGTATGAAGTAAAAACCAGGACGGCTTGATATGATAAATTAACGCGTCATGCTCTTATTCTATTTTGCTTATTTCTAAGAATTTTTGAAAGCAAAGGATGTAATGCTTGTGATGGATGATGGATGATGGGTGATGGGTGATGGGTGATGGGTGATGGATGATGGGTGATGGATGATTGGTGATGGGGTGATGCCTTCCCCCGCTTCCCCGATTTAACCGGCTTTACCGGGTTTCATCGGCTTCTAATACTTCAGCAGTTTTGCATTGTCGATCAAGAAATGACCATTAACCGGTTCGGCCTCATCAGACACATAATACGCCTCGAGGACAAGACATTTATGTGTTTGAGATGGAAACAGATCAAACTTGTATTCTTTCCATTCTTCATTCAAAATCGGCCCAGATTCAGCCAACAGTTCATCAAATTCACCCTGGTACTCGGACCCCCAGATGCGGAGTTGTGTGGGGTTACGATAACTTCTTTCAGTACCCTTAATTACCTCAAAATTTGGGGTGAGTCTGGCAATGAACATCGAATCCCTGCACAAATAAGCGGAGAACTCATAATAGGTACCACTCATTAATGGCGTAACCAAGAGTTGCCCTATACACTCCCATGTTCCCTTATCTCTGACAATCATGCTCAAATATGATTCTCCATCAAAAGGTTTGGCGTTGATATTATAGAAATTTGTCTTTGCTCCATGCACATCAGTTGGTGAGTGTAGGTCTAATGGAAACCAATTAAACCATCCGTCAAAAGATAGCTCACTATAAGGTTCTCGTGAGCCGCTTGAGCCTTGCTGCGGTTCACCTTCAAAAGATGGATTGATCAATGGCATCTCGACCTGTGCCATTACCGAATACCATGGGTTTAGATAGACAAGAAAGAGAAAAACATATTTCGATAGTCCTGGCATTATTTTCAAATTTACGTCATTCGTACTTCCACAGTTTTGCATTGTCGATAAGTACATGACCATTCATAGCTAATTCATCTTCTGAAGGGTAGTAAGCTTGAAGGATAATGTATTTGTAAGTCTTGGATGGAAACAGATCAAATGTTTGTTTTTGCCACTTAGTATGCTCCACTGTACCAGATTCTGCAAGCAGCTCTCCAAATTCCTTCACGTGTTCAGACCCCCATATTCTGATTTGGGCAGGATTTGAAAAATTGAGAATTTCACCTGTAGGTGTCAAGCGTGATTTGTACATGGAGTCTCGGCATGTATACATTAAAATGGAATAATGACCACCTTCTTCAAGGGGCTCTTGTAACGATTGTGCTATACATTCCCATGTTTCATCTTCCCTTATTACCAGACCAACATAAGTTTCACCATGAAAAGGGAACCTTTGAACATTCCAATAGTTGGTGTGTGCTCCATGTATGTCCGGTGGAGATTTCAATTCGAACGGGCTCCAATTTTGCCAACCAGCTATTGTCAATTTGAGTCCATTTGGATAAGTGCCCATTGTCGGCGTTCCTTCAAATGAGCCATTTACCAATGGTACTTCGACCTGGCCCATTGCAATATGGAATGCAATGAAAATAAAAGCTGAACCACAATAGTGAATTTTCTTCATCTCAAAGTTTAAGAGATCATTCCACACACGCGCATTTGAAACGGATACGTCCTTTGACTTTTACGGAGCAACCCCTTCTGCCATTCCCGACAGGTGTACTTTCTATGGACGATGGGTGATGAGCGATGGGTGATGAATGATGGGTGATGGATGATGGATGATGAATGATGGATGATGAATGATGAATGATGGATGATCATGCATCTTCTTTCTCGATTCTCTCATCCGCTCTAGCTTTAGCGACGGCGGACCGGCTTCCCCAATTTCGCCCATTTTCCCCGCATACTCCGCTTCCTCTACTTCCTTTATTTCCTCTACTTCAACACTTCTTTCAGTACCTTCCACACATTCTCCCTCACAATCTTCTGCCCTTCCGCATTCGGATGCATGCGATCGGGAAGATTGAGTTCAGGGATCCCTCCGACTCCATCGAGAAGAAATGGTATCAAATGTGCGTGATAGTCGTTCGCGAGTGTGGGAAAAATCTTACGAAACGCTGATGTGTATTCGGCTCCCATGTTCGGGGGCGCTTCCATACCTGCGATGATGATCGGGATATCAGGATACTTTTTCAGGACTTCATCAAGAATCCCGCGGAGATTTGCTTCCGTTGACTTGAGATCAAGACCGCGTAGCGCATCGTTCGGTCCGAGCTCAAGGACGAATACATCGATCTGCTGACGCAAGACCCAATCAATCCGATTCAGGCCACCGGCAGATGTCTCTCCGCTCAATCCGCCATTGATCACTTGGTATGGTAATTTAAGTGAATCGATGCGATCCTGGATCAGTGATGGGAATGACTGGTCTTCGTCAAGTCCGTATCCCGCTGTAAGGCTATTGCCGAAGAAGAGGATGTACTTACGTATATCTGCCTGAATCTGTGAGGAAGACGACAGTGTATCTCCAGTCATACTTACCTCTTTCGTTTTGTTTTCTGATCCGGCACATGCTGCAAAACATGCTATCCATATGACCGAAATGATAACTCTCATGGTGCAAAGAAATCGAGTTTATATGATAATGAAGGATGTGGCACAGGCTTAGGCTTCTGTGACGCGCCTTCAGCGCTGTGTTTATTTGGGAGTTTCTGCATTGGGCTCTGCTCAATGTTAGTGTATATCGCGCCTTAAGCGCTGCTTGCCATTTTCCTTCGCCTTCGCCTCAGCCTTCGCCTTCTTCCAGAACTTTTCCCCCACTTTTACATTCTAATCAATCCAAATCACTGGTCTTACGCTCATGACAAATATTCTCGAAGTACATCACCTCTCAAAAGTCTATGCTTCCGGTGATCGGGAATTGCCGGTACTGACCGATATCGATTTCGATCTTCCGGCAGGACAAATCCTTGCAATCGTAGGACCTTCAGGTAGCGGCAAGACAACTCTTCTTGGCCTATGCGCAGGTCTCGATCACGTCACATCGGGGACGGTGAATCTATGTGGTAATGAATTGCAAGACGTCACGGAAGACGAGCGCGCGATGATCCGGAATAAACATGTCGGATTCATCTTTCAGGATTTCCAACTCATGCCTACACTTACAGCTCTGGAGAATGTGATGATTCCTCTTGAACTTCAAGGTGCAAAACATGCGGCACAGACAGCTTCATCTCTTCTTCATCGTGTAGGTCTGGATGATCGGATGAAACACTATCCGAGCCAGCTCTCCGGTGGTGAACAACAACGCGTATCACTCGCCCGTGCCTTCAGCAATGAGCCGGAAATCCTCTTCGCCGATGAACCTACGGGAAACCTGGATGTGGAAACAAGTAAGTATGTCCAGCAGTTGCTCTTTGATCTGAATCGCGAACATGGCACTACACTCGTGATCGTCACGCATGATCTGAACCTCGCTAAAAAATGCGACCGCATCATCCAGCTCAGTGGTGGTAAAATTATCTCCGATGCCTTTTCGCAAATCCGACAAACCACTTCGTAAGCAATGGCAGGGTTCAAATTCCTACTCAATACTGCATGGCGTGACAGCAGGCACAACAGAGGCCGGCTCGTCCTCTTTATGTCCTCAATTATCCTCGGTGTAGCGGCATTAGTTGCGATCAATGCATTCAATTACAATCTTGCACGGGATATTGACAGACAAGCCGCCTCATTGCTCGGTGCAGATATCGCCGTGACAGGAAACAGACCTATCGCTACAACCTTGATTCCTGCACTCGACTCTATCGCTTCACAAAAGGCAACAGAACTCGAACTCTTCTCTATGGCGTATCTCCCGGTGCAGGATGCTTCGCAGTTTGTCAGGGTGCGCGCCCTCGAAGGTGATTTTCCATTTTATGGAGAAATCAAAACTATCCCGTCTGAAGCGGCAAAAGATTTTCAACACGGTACCTTTGCGCTCGTAGATGAAAGCGCAATGATCGAGCATAGTCTGCAGGTCGGTGACTCAATCCGCCTTGGTGAAGCGTACTTTACAATCGTTGGCAGACTCACTGCGATGTTCGGAAGCTCTGCCCTGACCTCTGCCTTTGCGCCCCCGGTATACATAGGCAAACAATATCTCGATGCGACCAAACTCGTACAGGAAGGAAGCCTGGTAAATTACTCTTACTATCTCAAGACTCCTGTGGGCTTCGATGCGGATGAGTGGGAAGAAAAAAATGACGACCGTTTCAGAACAGAAGCGATGCGGATCGAGACGATTGCAGAGCGTAAAGAGAATCTGAACGAAGCGTTTGACAGATTGAATGCCTTCCTCAATCTCGTTGCCCTTGTATCATTACTGATGGGATGTATCGGCGTGGCGAGCAGTGTCTTTATCTATGTACGCAATAAAATCCCTTCCATTGCCATCCTGCGGTGCCTTGGCATGAAGGGAAAGCAGGCCTTCACGATCTACTTTATTCAGATTCTTGCACTCGGAGTCCTTGGCGCATTGACAGGTGCGATCCTTGGGAGTGTCATTCAGACCGTATTGCCTATCGTGCTCAGCGATCTCTTACCCGTCTCAGTCACAGTGACCTTATCCTGGCGTGCGATTATAGAAGGTCTTCTCGTGGGGCTCGTTGTCACAGTGTTGTTTGCACTGCTTCCATTACTGGCAGTCAGGAAGGTGAGTCCCATGCGCACATTGCGTTCGAACATGATCGGCGATATCCAGGAACGCGACCCTGTGCGTTGGTTCATCTATGGTGGCCTGGTCGCAAGCCTCGTTTTATTTCTGTGGCTCATGACCGGAGATATTCAAGCTGCAGGCATCTATACATTGGGTTTACTCCTCTCAGCAGCTACACTTTTCCTGGTGTCAAAGGCAGTCATGTGGATGATCAAGCGCTATCTGCCCAGAGGCTGGCATTTCGCGTTCAGGCAGGGCCTGTCGAACTTATTCAGACCAAATAATCAGACGCAGACATTGCTCGTATCCATCGGACTTGGCACTGCAGTATTATCTACATTGCTCATCACACAGGGGTTGATCTTGCGTAATGTCGCAAACATGGATGCAGGTAATCAACCCAATATGATCCTCTACGGCATTGAGCGTACGCAAAAAGATTCTCTGGCCGCAATTACAAAACATTACAAGATGCCGATCATCCAACAGGTACCCATCGTAACGATGCGTATCGAAGGATGGAAGGGTCGCACGAAATCCGAATGGCTCGGGGATACCACGCGTAAAGCAGAAACATGGGCGATCAATCGTGAGGCGCGCGTAACGTTCCGCGATACGCTCGACGTTGCAGAACATCTTGTGAAAGGCGCATTCACCGGGAATGTGGAGCCGGGCGATTCGATTTTCATTTCTCTTGCCGATGGGTTTGCCGAAGCTTTAGATGTCGATATAGGTGATGAAGTTGTCTTCAATGTACAGGGTACCTTACTGAAGACTTATGTCGGGAGCCTGCGGAAAATAGAATTCAATTCTATGATGACGCGCTTTTTTATTGTATTTCCGCATGGAGTCCTGGAGCAAGCGCCACAATTCCAGGTATTAGTGACAAAATCTCCCGATGTCGCGACGACTGCAAAATATCGCAGTGAAGTAGTGCGGACATTCCCAAATGTCTCTGTGGTTGATCTCGCCAGTATTCTTGTCGCTCTGAACGAAATCCTGAACAAAGTATCTTATGTGATACGGTTT
>DATDQA010000337.1:0-8177 GCA_035292505.1 Saprospiraceae bacterium
ACTCATCCTTCATCCTACCTCGATGTCACATCTGAACGTACCCAAAGAAATCCGGGATCGCAATGGAATCACCGACGGTTTAATCAGAGTGTCAGTAGGTATTGAGAATGTGGCAGATATCATCGAAGATATCGACCAGGCAATTAGGTAATCAACCAGCACTGGAACCGGTTTTACCGATTTCACCTACTTCACCGGCTTTCCCGACTTTCCCCGCGGATATCCCGTATTAAGCTCAAGTGTGAGGATCCTCCTGTCCGACACATAAAATATCTTTATAATTCATAACGTATTCATAACTTTGCACTTGTGTACTATTACAAGGGTATTGGGATGAATTAATTTGAGTTTTTGGACAATCGAATTAGCAGCTCATGCATTTATATCCAAAACAAACCAATGTCAGATTGCAGATTGACTAGATGGTGGAGGTATTCCGGGACAAGTTTGTGTTTGTGGCTTATGGCTATGAACTTCTGTTTTACAGTTTCCGCTCAACAGACGGAAGTATATACCGATGCGCAGCATATGTTGCGAGCAGGTGACGACTTCTATGCATCAGGATTGTTCAGTCAGGCCTTCAATGCGTATGACGAAGCAACTCAGCTTCTCCAGCCGATCATTGAGCCTCAATATGAATTGCTCAAAAGAGACGTGGTATTGGGAAAGGCGAAATCTGCTTTGCGCATGGATCATCCGGAAGGTGAAAGACTCATGCTTGATTTCATCCTGACTCACCGACCGGATGCTGTCTCCAACTCGGCGACCATTGAGCTTGCAGATTTCTACTTTAATTCAGGTGACTATGAGAAAGCTATCTCTTACTTCAGCATGCTCTACTCTCCGGAGCTAAACGCCGAAATGCTGTCAGAAGTCCGGTTCAAGCATGGCTATAGTTATTTCGTGAGGAAGGAATTTACTCCGGCAGAAGCTGTATTGGGTGAAGTGCGGGAACTAAGGACTGTATACCACTATCCTGTGAACTATTACTACGGCATGTGCAAGTTTTTCAAAGAAGACTATGAAGGAGCCTTGGTGAGTTTTGAGAAAGTAGCCCAATCCGAAAAGTACAGGGACTTTGCACCCTACTATATCACGCAGATCTATTTCGCACGCGGCGAATATGAAAAGGTGATTACATATGCAGAACCGAAACTTTCTTATGCGGGACTGAAAAATAAAGAAGACATGCGCCTGCTTCTGGGAAGAGCATATTTTGAAACGGAGAATTATACCTCTGCCTTACCGCATCTTCATGCCTATGCAACGCAGGTGGGAACGATGCGTGCTGAGGACTTTTATCAGCTTGCCTTCGCGCAATATCAGTCAGGAGACTACACTTCGGCATCGGAGAATTTTAAGCATGTCGCTTCTCAGGAAAACCTTCTTGGACAGCGAGCGAACTTCTACCTGGCCGATTGCTATCTGAAAACCGGAGATCTGCAGAGTGCCCGTACCGCGTTTCGTAATGTTTCCAAAATGACATTTGATGAAACACTTCGCGAAGAAGCGTTGCTGCAATTCGGCAAAGTCTCGGCGCAACTCAACTATGATGCCGAGGCGATACAGGCTCTTGATGCGATTCCTGCTACGTCTCCATGGCGTGAAGAAGCCCAGAAGGCGCTTCGTGATGTGTTTTATCATACGCGGGATTATGTGATGGCACTTTCAACCCTGGAGTCATTTTCTACACTCAGCCCTACACTGAAAGAGGCATATCAACAAGTAAGCCTGCATCGGGGAATACAACTCATGCAGGACGGTAAGGTAGCCGATGCCGATCAGATGTTTGCCCAGGTACAAACATATCCAATCAGAGCTGCGATTTCTGCGCAAGCACTTTTCTGGAGGGCGGAGATCGCACATACACAATTGGAGTATGAACGTAGTGCAGATTTTCTGCGTCAGTATTTCACCATTGCAAAAACCGTTGAGCAGTTGCCCGTCGAATCGTCTTTGGCACTTGGGCAATACACTCAAGGCTACAACTATCTGGGTCAGAAAAACTATGCTGTGGCACAAGGGTATTTTCTGGATGCGATCTCACTGCTCAAGCTGAATAGAACCCAATATGCAGGGCAATATCAGCGGACTGTGCTCCCGGATGCTCTGGTTCGCGCCGGAGACTGCGCCTTCAAACGCAACATGTATGGCGATGCGCGTCGTTTGTATAATGAGGCAATTCCCCTGGGTGGTTCACACATGATCTATGCTAAGTATCAGCGAGCCATGATCGAAGGACTTGAACGCAAGCCTGAATCAAAAATCCGGGATCTCGAAGGGATGGTCATCGATCATCCGGAATCTGACTTCGCAGATGATGTCCTGCTACAACTTGGGATGACATACCAGGAAACAAATAAAAGTGAACAGGCGATAGCTGTGTTGAAGAAACTCCTGGATAAATACCCTCATTCGGATCTCTTTGTAACGGCATTACTGCGATTAGGATTGATCAGCTACAATAGCGGTGACATTGATGGAGCGATGACGCACTACAAGCGTGTGTTCAAACATCAACCCACCGCCAGCGAAGGACGTGAAGCGCTGAGTGCCCTTGAAGAGATCTACGTGACAGACCTCAAGAAACCAGATGCATACTTTGAGTTTGTCGCGTCTGTACCCGGATATGAAATTTCGGCTATGAAAAAAGATTCTGTGAGTTATCGGGTTGCGGAGATTCAATATGAACAGTCAGAATATGCCTCTGCAATTAAAGCATTCACGGAATACCTTCAGCGCTTTCCAAAAGGGATCAGTGTCACATCAGCCTATTTTTTTCGTGGTGACGCACACGCAGTGCTCAACCAATACTCGGAGGCTCTGAGTGATTTTGAGACAGTGGTTGCTCGTGGTCCGGGCGCCCATTATCTGGATGCATTGAACCGGGCATCCTTACTCACTTATCATCATACCAGGGATTTTCAGGCTTCTTATCGTCATTATCAGAAACTCTATGAGCTGTTGACAGATCAGGAGAAGCGCTTTGAGGCAATGCTTGGAATGTTGCGAAGTGCATATAGAGCCGGTCTCTTAGCAGAGACATTGCAATGGTCCGATGCCTTGACGAAGCACCCTCTTGCAAGTGAAATGATACGTGCTGAGGCGTATTTCTATGGCGCAAAAGCAGCATTTGAAAAGACAGACTATGCCGAAGCACGTGACAGATTTAACGAGGTCATTAAAGTAAGCCAAAACGAACAAGGAGCGGAGGCCAGGTATCGCGTTGCACAGATCTATTATTTCGATAAGCAACCCGATATGGCAGAGCGTTTCTGCCACGATGCCAATGAGAAGAACGCGAACTACCCGTATTGGGTAGCCAAATCTCTCATCCTGCTCTCAGATATCGCAGTAGAGAAGAATGACCTCTTTAATGCAAAAGCTCCCCTGGAGGCAGTCATTGAAAATTTCCAGGGCGATGCTACTATTTTGCAGGAAGCGCAACAGAAGTTGGATACGATCTATGTGCGGGAGAAACAAGAGAGTCGAATTCTGCAAGACACCGGTAAAGTCCTGCAATTACAATTTATGGATGATGGGAAAAAGGATTAACGATATGGAGAGTCCATTTCAACATAGGATTGTGCACTGCCTAAGAGTATTCATGATCCTGACTACAATCGCCTCTCCTGCAGGCGTATGTTTTGCGCAGAATGATCTTCCTATCGACGAAATTGAAGTGATCAAGGACTTTGATGCCAGGTTGGTTGAGACACAAAAGGTCGCTATCACTCCTCGCTTGCCGGAAACGGATACAAGTGCAATAAATTATCAATATCGGATCTCGGTGGCGAGTCCTAAAATCACATATTTGCCGCCACAGATTCGTCCTCTTGCTTTGAGACCAGAGGAGCAACCAAAAGGTTACCGTGGCTTTCTCCGCGCAGGGTATGGCGTGCCGAATGCCATCCTCGGAAATATCTCCTATTTCCTGGTCAGTAGAGACCCATTTCAACTCGCATTTTCCGGACATCATCACAGTGCCAACTACAAGAAGAACGATCTGCAGAAATTCAGTGACAGTGGAGGGGCAATCACCGGCAATTATAATGCTTCTCCTGCGCTCTCCGTCTCAGGCGGCCTGGGATATCATTACAGCAAAGTTTATTTCTATGGTCTTAAGGCAGATGATGATACACCCTATGTAGACGACCGCAGATCGTACAAGACATTTACGGCAAAAGCCAGTATCAGCAATCCCAAACGATTGTCAGGAGATATCAATTACAGGGCGACGTTGGATTTTTATCATCACCAGGATGATCTTTCTGCAAAGGAAACAGGTGTGGATCTGCTCCTGCAAGGTGAGAAATGGATAGCTGGCAAGCACGTCTTCGCAATAGACATCAATGCCGACGTAAGCTCATTGAAGGATTCTGAACAAAAGAGAAGCCTGGATAACTTTTTTGTGCATCCGTCTTTTGCATATCACAAAAAAATATTCAGCGCAACCGGAGGACTCAATCTTGCAACACATGAAGAAGAAATCACCTTTTTCCCTACTGTCAATTTTTCAATCCAGGTCTCTGGTAATCGGTTGATCGCTTTCGCAGAAATAGATGGTGGCCTGTCAAAGAATAATTTTCGTACGCTGAGCACGTATAACCCTTTCATTCATCCGCGTATTGATGAAATCCGGAATACCAGTCACAGGGATTATTTCGGGGGTCTGAAGGGGAGTATCGGAAAACTTGAGTATCAGGGTAAAGCTGGTATTTCAACCGTGAAGAATCTTGCTCTGTTTGAGCCCGATCGGTTTGACTATCGGAAGTTCCAGCCTCTTTACGACGATGGCAATATCATTCGCATCGAAGGTGTCGTAAAGTCTGAACCCATTTCTCATCTCCAGGTGGGCGCATCCATGGCCAAGTTGTTTTATGACCTCGATGTGCAGGAGAAGGCATGGCATCTTCCCAGCTTGCAGGCTTCGTTGTTCTCGTCGTATACATCGGAAGACAAGAAACTTCGCCTCCGCGGTGAACTGTTCATCGAAAATGGAGTACCCTATTTGAATGAAGATGAGGAAGCCGACAAGCTGAAGGGATTACTTGATATCAGTCTTGGAGCAGATTATTATTTCACCGAAAATATTGGGGCATTTATTCAAGTCAATAACCTGCTTGGTAATAAGCATCAGCGGTGGCAGCGATATGCGGTATATGGTTTAAATGGTGTCGCTGGAGTGTTGGTGAGGATTTGATCATCAGGTTACTTCCACTCGATGCAACCAAATCCTTCTTTGTACTTTGGGAATTCCTCTTCAATTCCATAATCTGTGATACCGAAAAGATATCCTCGAACCTTATCTACAGGGGCACATAATACGGTTGTCGCTTTATCAGAAACTGAAGTTGGCAAAATCTTCCTGGAAGACACGCGCTCAGACATAGGTTCGGAAGCGGAAAAAATGCAGTTTGCAAATAGGATCAATGGCCTGGTTGTAAAATTTATCAGACTGGATTCCTATTCGGAGGTCGCAGAGATGCTTGTGATGGAACGCTTATATCCTTTGGATTACAGGGCTTATGAGTATGAGAGAAGGGAACTCTGGATGGATGTATTCGAAGCAGACCTTACGGAGTTACATCAAAAAGGTTTTACCCATCGTGATATCCGAAGGCCGTCAAATATTCCAGGCTTGCGCTTCGACAATGTGTTTCTCACAGAGACAGGATTACGTCTCATTGACATAGGGGTGTCTGCTCTCCGGATAAGTGTTGGTGATCGTTTGTTTGAGAAGTTTGTTGTGCAGGAATTGCAGGAAGTGGAAGAATTCAGAAATTATTTTCTGGGGAGATAACGCAAAAAAGAGGTCATTGGAGTTTATCGGTTAGTATTTCAGCGAGGGCAATAAACACTTTAAGCGCGTCCGGATTTTTCATTGCATCCTTGCTCACGACCGCTTCAACCGGCTGACCTGAGAGGATTTTTTTGACAGGAGCTTCCATCTTCTTCCCACTGATTGTATAAGGTACTTCGGGAATTTCAATAATAGCATCCGGCACATGTCGTGGAGAACATGTATTCCGCAATGTTTCTTTAATCCTTCGTTGAAGATCTGGAGTGAAAGATGTCCCTTTCTTCAATACCACGAAGAGGGGCATATAGTCCTTCCCTTGCTGGTCAAGATGTACAATCAGCGCATCCTCGATTTCTGCCAGACCATCCAATGCGCGATAGATCTCAGCAGTACCGATGCGCACGCCCTGTCTGTTGAGGGTGGTATCAGAACGACCGGAGATGACAAGACCGCCTGCCTTCGTGATGCGTACCCAATCGCCGTGGCGCCAGACTCGTGGATAGGTAGCAAAATAACTGTTTCGATATTTCTTTTTATTCGGATCATTCCAGAAGAATACTGGCATGCAGGGCATCGGTGTGGTAATCACCATCTCCCCTACCTCATCTATCACCGGCTGACCTTGTTCATTGAACGAATGGAGTCCACAACCAAGCGCACGGCATTGTATCTCTCCCCGCATCACTGGCTTTTCAGGACAGCCACCTACAAACGCTGTACAGACATCAGTGCCCCCGCTCATACTGCAAAGCCAGATATGATGTTTCACATTGCTATACACCCAATCGAATGCTTCCGGAGGTAAGGGTGCCCCCGTTGAACTCACAGATCTGAGCCTGGACAAATCAAATTTTGACCCTGGATTAGAATCCTCTTTCATGCATGCGATCAGAAAAGGTGCACTCGTCCCGAAATGGTGAAGTCCGGCATCTTGCGCGAGTCTCCAGAGCACATCTAGATCAGGATAACCAGGGCTCCCATCATACAGGACAATCGTTGCTCCATGCAAGAGTGCAGCCTGGACAAAATTCCACATCATCCATCCTGTCGTTGAAAACCAGAAGAAGCATTCACCCGGATGGACATCGTTGTGGAATGCGTGATATTTTAAATGTTCAAGAAGCATTCCCCCATGTCCATGTGTGATGGCTTTTGGCACACCTGTTGTCCCCGATGAGTAGAGAACCCATAAAGGATGATCAAAAGGAATGGCTTTGAATTCCAGCTTTCCTCCCTCTCCTTTACAGGTCGTTTTCCACAGTTCGGCTCCCGGGATGACTTCGGACGAGATGTGTTCATCGAGGTAAGGAATGAGGATAACATGCGTGATACTTGGGATCCTTGCGACGATTTCTGTAACAACAGGTACTTTATTGAACTGTTTTCCTCCGTATTGATAACCATCTACGCAAATCAACACGGACGGTTCGATCTGCTGAAAACGGTCTATGACACTTTCAGCGCCGAAATCGGGTGAGCAACTCGACCAGATTGCTCCCAGTGAGGCCGCGGCAAGGAAGCCATACGTGGCCTCAGGAATATTGGGCACATATGCAGCAATGCGGTCGCCTGTGCCAATGCCAATGGAACTCAGGTAGCGCTGCAGGCAACTGACCTGATGGGCAACCTTTGTCCATGAGATCTCTGTAAGTGGATGACGTTCTGAGTAGAACAGGATTGCAGGGTACGCATCGGTGGCATTTCGGAACACATGCTCGGCATAATTCAAGGCGCTTCCGGTAAACCATTTGGCATCAGGCATCGTACCCGACATCACCTCTGTCGTCTGGGCGTGATCGATGACTTGAAAGTATTCCCAGATCGCCTGCCAGAAATCAACGGGATTGTCTACTGACCATTGCCAGAGTGATTCATAGCCATCGAAGTGCAGCCCTTTTTCTGATAACCAGCGTCTAAAAGCATGGAGACGACTCTCCTCGATAAACTTCTGAGTCGGATGCCACAATGGTTGAGCTTCGGCCATAGATCTGCCAAATTATGAAAACAAGGCATAAGCATTTGATACTGACAGAAGATCAAAGTGCAGAAGTCACAAAAACTCTGGTGATTCAGCTATGAAACTTATAGAATCCGATACCGCAGACCCACAGATGCTGAACGATGGTAGTCACTCCGTTCACTCGCTTCCGGATTGTTGATATAATGCACCAGGCCATGCGTATAGCTCGCATCAAACTGCAGGCGTTGCGCTACCAGATAACTTACGCTCAGTACAGGAGCGATATCGAGCTTACGCAGGATATCATAGTTATAGAGAAAGCTGCGCGAACCAGAGGTGAGTTGTGCTTGTGAACTGAATCTTGCGTCATTCAATCCGTAGCGGGCAGGAGCTGCGATGAGTGCAGAGACTTTC
>DATDQA010000338.1:0-13564 GCA_035292505.1 Saprospiraceae bacterium
GCTGCCTTCTGTGCCATATATGATGGTGCCACGGCCACGATTGTATAGTTGTAGATTCGTACAGCTACGGCCATCCCAGATGATGGACCTCTTGTCTTCGAATTTGAAAGTCGTGAGTTGTGTGTCATAAAATTCCCAGTCATCATCTGGATAATGATAACGACCGCCTCCGGATGTCACGGACTCGGGGTAACGCAGCCGCAAGGCCCATAAGGCAATATCAATTTCATGCACTGCATTATTGCAGATCTCACCTGTACCCCAATGCCTGAACCAATGCCAGTTGTAGTGCACGATATTATTCCGAAAAGGTCTGCGCGGCGCCGGTCCCTGCCAAAGATCCCAATCAAGCCAGTCCGGGGGAGCTGTTTCTATGCCCTTACCGATTGTGCCCCGCTGATTCGTATACCACGTTCGTGCTTCATAGGTATGACCGATTGCTCCATCATGAATCAGCGCGATAGCTTCCTGGGTAATGCGCGATGAGCGTTGTTGATTTCCTATTTGAAGTTTTTTAGTCGTATGCTGATCGATCTTGATAAGTATTTCGCCCTCACCCGGAACATAGCATGTAGGTTTCTCCAGATAGACATGCTTGCCGGCGTTCAAGGCATAGACAGCGAATGGCGCATGCGTATGATCAGCCGTAGCAATAACAATTGCATCGATCGTATCATCCCGGATCATCTCCCGGAAATCTTTGAATGCCCTTGGTGCCGTAGTTTGCTTCTCGCGGACTTTCGAAAGTTGTGAGTTCAATGTTCGCGCATCCACGTCACACAAACCTGCTACTTCGAACCCTGTCAGATCAAGGAGAATATTGGTAAGTAGAGCCCCACGACTATTGAGACCGACAACGCCAACGCGTACACGGTCGTTTGCACCGAGTACGCGTTTGTAATCAGGTATTGTGTTCATTACCGGTATCCCTGCGAGGACGACACCTGTTTCTTTGATGAAAGTTCTTCGGGATTTTGCATTCATGTTTTATGATTCTTTTCATTCCGACGCGAACGTAGTGAGTCGGGGAATGCAAGTGACACGATATAAATATGATTTTGAGGGAAGGAAGAGCTAATGACAACTGAGTCGATAAATCTTTTCATACACTTCTATAGCTCCAGAATTTTAATACTTCGAAAATGCACAGTATGACCATGATCCTGCAGCAGGATATGTCCCTTGGGCCATTGTCCGAAGCCCGGCCATTGCTTATACTTGCTGTATGCGACAAGCGCTCTGAACATATGTGAAAACCGGTCGTACTCCAGAACTTTTTCATTATTCAACCAATGTTCGACTCTTCCATTTTTAGAAATAATCATCGCTTTGTTCCATTGATTGATGCCTTTGAATTGCTTTGACCGACCGGGCAGGGAATAGTTTTCTGCAGTGATCAGATCATAGAGGGATGCCAGAGTGCGATTACCGTTCACTCCCAATTTTGCATCCGGGTGATTTTGATCATCGAGAATTTGAAATTCACATCCAATCGCTGAGCCTGCATTTTTATTCAGTTCCGGATCGACAAAGTATTTAATGCCACTGTTGGCTCCTGCGGTGATCATGAATTCCAGTTCGAGAATGAAATTCGCATACTGATCACGCGTAATAATATCGCCAGGACCAGCAGACTCTCGACCGGATGTTCCTTCAATCGTCAGGTTGCCATCCCGGATCACCCAACCATGATCCGGAAACTGCTCTGACCGCGCACCACGCCATCCATTGGTTGTGTTACCATCCCAGAGCAACTTCCATCCCATGGCTTTTTCAATGGGTGTAAGTTGATTCACGAGATAACTTTGTTCAGGTGCAATCGTTGGTGTCAGGTATCTTTCGATATCACTTGTCATGATCCTGATATTGCGCCATTGTACTGTTTTACCGATGTCTGCATCGTGGTATACCGCATGCGCCTGTAATGCAATGAATCCGGATTCGGAAAATTCATCAACGAGATTTGCGCACGGGACGCCATTGACCAATGTCCTGATCCGGTTGCCGGTTGCTTCTACGCGAAAGGAATTCCAGATACCATTTCTGAAGGCAGATCGGCAATGGGGATTCAACGATGTCGGATACAACCACAATCTCCGACCCTCATCATAAATACCACCGGAAAATTTTCTCGGGCCTGGATCCACTTCTACCTGCAGGCCATGGACGCGACCATTCTGATAGCCGGGAGATGAATGACTTCTGATCTGCACACCGCTATTCAGGGCTGAATCGACGAGAATTTCAAATTCAAGAATAAAATCCTGGTATTCTGCATTTGTGCACAGAAAGGTATTCTGTGAATTGTCGATGCAGTGCGCAGTAATGACACCGTCTTTAGCGGTGAATGTGGATAGACCTCCTCTGACCGTCCAATCTTTCAGAAGATCATCCCACATGAGCGATGTCCACTGTTGTGCCTGGGAATGCAATGCGTAACAAAGAGAAAGTAAGAAAATTCCTATTCGTATAAACTGCATCATGCATGTGTTTACACGAAATGTAAATATTTATCCTGTTACAGCCAGGGAGATTGTCAGAATGACATGCTTTATGAAACTGTGGAAGGGAGGGAGTATTGATACTGCTCCGGGTACTCAACCCATGATCTCGTCCATTGGCGTTCTGCCCAATCTCTTGAGGAGTCTGATATGGGAACTAAAGGCACTGCCAAACGTGCGTTTCTCCAGATAAGGCACGCCGAATTCCTGCGCGGTTTGTTTTACGATAGGAGCGATGGCAGGATAATGCACATGGCAAATGCGCGTAAAGAGGTGATGTTCAACCTGAAAATTCAAACCACCGATATACCAGGACAACCATTTATTCTTCGTGGCAAAATTCATGGTAGTACGGAACTGATGAACTGCCCAGGAGTCTTCCATGGATCCGGTTTCGTCAGGCAACGGAAACAGAGTCTCTTCGACTGTATGCGCCAGTTGAAAGACAATGGATAAAATAACCCCACACGCGAAATGCATCACTGTAAATCCAACAAGTGCCTGCCAAAACGGCATTCCTACCAGAAGAGGTACGCCAAAAAATGTGAAAAAATATGCCAATTTCACACCGACGAGTCGGGCAAAGAGCCAGTTTTTTTGTGCAGGTGCTCCTTTATGGAGACCTCTTTTCCGGTACGACAGGTATTGTTTGAAATCCTTGACTGACGCCCAATACATCGTACTGATACCGTAGAAGAAAAATGCATACCACCACTGACCTTTATTCATATAATAATGCGGTGCATGCGGCGAAAACCGTAAAACCACTTTAGTCTCGATGTCTTCATCGATTCCGGTGATATTGGTGAAGGTATGGTGGAGCATGTTGTGTTGCACTTTCCAATTTGCCGTTGTGCCACCAATCATATTGACGGTAAAGCCGATGATTTTATTCGTGAGTTCGTTTTGAGAATATGCACCATGATTGGCATCATGCATGATGCTCATGCCGACGCCTGCCTGTGCCCATCCCATGAGCAGCCAGAGCGAAAGAGCAAGGACAAATGGTAAAGGGAAAATCAAGAGTGCCACAAATGGCAGAACATACGCGCTCATCAACACAACAGTCTTAAAGACCATTACGGAATTAGCGTTTTTAGAAAGTTTGCGTTCCTGAAAATAGGCATCTACTCTGCTACGCAGAGTTTGAAAAAACCGAATGTCTTCACCCGTTTTGAATTTGACAGTTGTCATACGAGAAGGGGATTTATTGAGACTAATGATTGAAAAGCAGCCGAAGATACTAATAGTTGAGCACAATGAACACTGCCTGCACGATGAAGTTGTGTTTTCAGCAGATTTCAGTCACTTTTGAATCAGTATCTATGGATCCGATTTTAGCTTGTTTACAGAAGATTGTATTGAATAATTCTGGAATACCTCCTGCCTGGTCCTTCTCAGGGATAATATGGAGACACTTCCAAACAATCTACTGTTTGTTTTTATTCAATCCGGGAGATCGGATTAACTCTTTTTTGTCACAATCAAGGGTGGTATCTTCTCTCCTTTCTCAGAAGACGCTATCAGGATAGCGAGACGTCGCAGTTGTGTCTCCTTTTGTTTTGCACTCATCACCCACCAGATCGTAGGCTTCTGTTTGGAGGGTGGAAGTGATTGAAAGAACGCCCATGCTTTTTTATTCGCCTTGAGTTTTTTCTCATAGGCAGGGAGAAGCGTGATTGTCGCTTGTTCAAAAGAATAACGATTTGTATATGTGCCTTTTTTTGCATCAAATGCAGTCTGACCTGCTGGCATGATCAGTCCCGCTGCTTTGAGTTCTGCAAAACGTTTGATGTTTTTGTTGCTCCAGATACCTGTTGCACGCCTCGGTGTAACGCGATTCATATAGGTCGTATCATCAATTGACTTACGAATACCATCGATCCATCCGAAGCAGAGTAATTCATCTACAAGTTGCGGCCATGTAATACTCGGAATGCCGGAACTTGTTTTATAGAATCCCACCCAGAGTTCGTCTTTCTTCTTGTGATTTTTTTCGAGCCACTTACGGAAGTGAGCTGGGGTAGGGAAGAAAGTCGGCTTCATGTAACAATGAATGATGAATGATGAATGATGAGTGATGGTTGCACTTGCGTTTGCACTTGCACTTGAGCTTGTGTTTGAGTTTGAGTTTGAGTTTGGCTTCTCCTAATCCTTCGGTCTCAATCCCGCCTTCTCAGATATCTCCAGCATCCTGTCAATACTCGCACGTGCCTCACGAATGATTCGATCCGAAAGAATTATTTCCGGTTGCTCGTACTCCATACACAGGTAGAGCTTCTCCATTGTATTGCGTTTCATGTGCGGACATTCATTGCAGGCGCAGGTATTATTGGGTGGCGCAGGGATGAATACTTTCTCTGGCGATGCAAGCTCCATCTGATGAATGATGCCTGCTTCCGTCGCAACGATAAATGATTTCGCCGGATCCGTCTTTGTGAATTTCAGGAGTTGGCTGGTCGAACCAATAAAATCCGCCTCTTCAAGAATGTGCGCTTCACACTCGGGATGTGCGATCAGCTTTGCATCTGGATGTCGCATCCGCAGCTTTGTGATCTTTTCCTGGGAGAAAATTTCATGCACCATACATGTGCCGTCCCAGAGAATGAGATCACGACCGGTTTTCTTTTGGAGGTATGCGCCAAGGTTGCGATCGGGAGCAAAAATGATCTCCTTGTCTTCAGGGATACTGCGGATCACGATTTCTGCATTGCTCGAGGTACAACAGATGTCCGTCATTGTCTTGATCTCTGCGGTGCAATTGACATAAGATACGACAACCGCATTCGGATGTTGCGCGATGAAGAGACGGAAAAGGTCAGGCGGACAACTATCTGCGAGCGAACACCCGGCTTTCAGATCGGGTAGCAGGACTTTCTTTTGCGGTGAAAGGATCTTTGCCGTTTCCGCCATGAAGTGTACTCCAGCAAAGACGATGATATCTGCATCTGTTGCGGCAGCCCTTTGACTGAGGCCCAGACTGTCACCGATATAATCAGCGATGTCCTGTATCTCGGATTCCTGGTAGTAATGCGCAAGGATGATCGCATTCTTTTCTTTTTTAAGTCGTTTGATCTCCGCTTCAAGATCAAGTGTCGGGTCTAAGTCAATAGCGAGATATCCGAGGGCGCTGAGACTACCTGTTGCCGCTGCTGGCGCTACCATGTATAGATGATTTTATAAATGAAAGACAAGTTTACGGGGTTTTGGTTCAAAGATCATCCCATAAAATAACCTGGCCAGTTTTGAGTGAAGGTGTTGAATATCACCAGTTTAGTTAAAGGACGCCCATCAAGAACACGGCTGGTCGTTTATGCGCTTCAGGTAGTTGGGTATTCTTCCACTTTGCAATTGGCAAGGTGCGTACAAATTCAGTATCTGATGTCAGATCCATCGCTACACAAAACAATGTTGCAGGCTTTAATGTCTTGAACGCAATCTCAATCACCTGGAGATTGCGATATGGTGTTTCAATAAAAATCTGTGTGGCACTATCCTTACGCGAAATCTCTTCCAGTCTCCTGAGATCTACGGCAAGCTGATCTTTCTTCGGAGAAAGATAACCGTGAAACTGAAAACGTTGTCCATTCAAGCCTGATGCCATCAAAGCCAGTATAATACTGGACGGACCAGTAAGTGGTACAACAGGTAGACCAAGTGTATGAGCATGCATGACAAGTGCGCTTCCCGGATCGGCAATACCCGGACAACCTGCTTCGCTCATGACGCCGACATCATGTCCTTCCATGAGTGGGGTAAGGAGTATTGCAGGATGATCCTCCCGATGTTTGTCGAGTTCCGTGATAGAGAGGGAATGAATCGGGTGGGGAGGATTCATAGATTTCATAAATCTCCTTGCCGTACGTGCGTTTTCCACAATGTAATACATTGTCCTATGTAAGACGTGTACGACCTGCGGAGAAAGAGTTTGCACAGCACCTGGGAACAGTGGAGTGGGAATCAAGTAGAGTGTGCCAGGTTGGATAGGTCGTTGTACCATTGCCTGCAAATATTCAGATTTCAAATTATGATACCGGCATCATATAGTAAAAGATCGTGATAATCATTGTACCCCCTAATATTTTTGCCACCAATGCCAACGCCTTATTTCTGTCCTTTCGCAGGTACTCTGCATTTACAATTGGCGACAGTTCCCGCGTTTTTTTGACACTAAACACCCCTATGAATCCATAGCCGAAACAGAAACGATACATTGCTTGCAGAAATCCTGATAAAGACAATCCAACCGGTGCGCAGATCAGGAGTCGCCAGGCCCTCTGCGCGTCGAAGCTTTCAATGAAGAACACCAGGAGTATCGTCAGTACCAGTCCCACATATCCGAGCCGGTATCTTCTGGCTATTTCTTCAGGACCAATGTTGCAAAGACCTGCGACATATTCCGGTGTCTTTTGTTCATGCATCCTGTAAAGATATCTTATCGCGTTGAGGGAACATGATGCGATGGAGTATATAATGGCAGGATTAAAAGAGGATTAAAAAAGGGACGAAATCGTGGGTATGGGTTATATTTACGCGAATTTTATCGGCAATTTAGAAACGTCGATTCGCGTCATGTAAAAGATCGCATGCAGGAAATCTTATCTCTTAATAGTATTTATTTAAAATGTTTGAACAATGAAGTCAGCACTCAAACTTTTGTGTTTTTTCGTCGCCGGACTGGCGATGGTTTCTTGCGTAAGCAAAAAGCAATTCACTGCGCTACAAACTGATCTGGATGTTGCGAACGAACAACTTGGGAAATGTGGCAAAAGCCTGAATGACTATATGGAACGGCTTGCTACATGTGAACAGGAACGCGATGCTGCCAGAAATGAAGCGAAAAATGTCACACAGGCACGCCAGGAACAAATCGATGACCTGAAAGAGCAGCTCAAGGATTGCAAGGCGGTCCGTGATCAGCAACTGATGCAGGTCGGAGAATTGACCGTTCTTTCACAAGCCGCCAACAACAACATCAAGGAAACTCTCTCACAGCTCCAGAAGAAAGACAAATACATCAACCTGTTGCAGGCAGCAAAAACCAAAACAGACTCTATCAATCTTGCCCTGGCGGTAAATCTCAAGAGTGTCCTCAAAGATGGTCTGGATGATAAGGATATTGAAATCATGGTTGACAAGACAGTGGTGATGATTAATCTTTCCGATAAAATGTTGTTCCAGAGTGGAAGTGCGCGTCTCGGTGCGAGGGCAAATGAAGTACTTGGGAAAATCGCAAAGATCATCGATGCAAGACCAGAACTCGAAGTCATGGTCGAAGGGTATACCGATAATGTGCCGATCAGCACAGACTGTATTGCCGACAATTGGGATCTGAGTGTAAAAAGGGCGACCGCTGTCGTGCGTTCACTGCAGAAGAACTTCAAAATTGATCCAAACAGGTTGATTGCCGCTGGTCGTGGTGAATACAATACACTCGAAAACAATGCAACATCTGAAGGTCGTGCGATTAATCGCCGGACAAGGATTATCATTATGCCGAAGTTAGATCAGTTCTATGATCTGCTCGCTCCGACCGCGTCTAACTAATTCTGTTGAAACAGTAAGTAAAAAACGCATGGTACCTGTCCATGCGTTTTTTATTTTCATCAGGAGATAACGCATCTGATGACCAGTGGTAGAGGCAAGCCATGCCTACGGCAGACGAGCTTCAATCGGTATCAGGCGTCCAAGTGGCTATGACAAAATGCAGGTTGCCGCTCAGCAAACGGCCAAAAGCGAACAGCGAAAGGCGTCCAATTCATGTCCTATCTAAATTTATATATTTGAATCTCTCTCCCAGGACAGAAAAACGCCTTAAATAAATGATAACAAAAACACTATGAAGCGTAATGAATTTCTACGATTAGGTGCGGTCGCCGCCGCTGTGGGGCCATTGAGTACCACCTTCTCCCATGGAAGAAACGGAATGAATCTGGTTTCATTCCTGGCCAATAATGAACAGGATTTAGCAGCAATAAGCAAAGCCGTTCAACAGGACTTTAATGAGCTTTTGCAATGGATGAGCGGCAATGGCTGGACTACATATCTGAAAGATACACTGGGAGTGAATTTATCATTGACCGGTGATGCATTGAAAGCGGAACTGGTGAAGGACCTTGATGCAACCAGATTACGGAAACTCATGGATAGTCCCGAATCCGGTTTTGATGATTTTGCCGGAATGCATATGGTCAAACCCGGCTTTCCTGCCTTCAGCTTATTGTATCATGCACTTGCAAGCCCGAGAGTCAGGCCGTCCGTCGTCACTGCGTATCCGGCATTAGAACAGCTCGATGTATTGGAAAACTACATTTATTCACTTGTCGAATGGGAACACCTGAAGACCATCTATGAAGTGAATGCAAACAGTGATTTGGTGTTGGCCGTGTTTGCCTATGAGTATCGGCCTGCATTTAAAACGCCCCATCACGAACATGCAGACCTGGTCTTTTCAAGGACCGGCGTAGCGCGTGTTGGTCAACACAATTATAATTTTGATCGCATCAACAGGTGTTTTACCAATCAACCGAAAGATGGTATTCCTGTCGAGCAGGCTGCTGTCGTACCTGCCAGGTATGGCCTCTTTCTGGCGAAGCGCGTCAAATCTGATCAGTGTAACCTGATGACGACCGGTATCTATAAACCAGGTGATAAATTTGACGACCGCGAAGACAACAAGCGAAGCTTTTTACAACCGATCCGGAAAGTATTTCACAATGACGCGCTGTTTGGTGAAGCAAAGCTGAACTTCAGCGAAGCGCATAAGAGTGAGAAACTCGCCAAGCTGGTCGAACACACGGATCTCAAGTTTTATAATAACCTGAAGCCCACTGTGCGTACATCCACACAACTGATTGTGCAGGATCCGAAAGTCACCAATGCCGGTTCTACATTTTTGGTGGTATCCAAGCCTGAGCCCCTGATCCGTATTTCGAAGGAAGGAAATAAACCTGTGTATTTTTTGGTACCCGCGATGATTCCTGGTGAAGATGGCTATTCAAGGAACAGATATTTTACAAGCTACAATACACAAGAAGTGCAGGATGTTGAATTGCTTGTACCTACACCTGCCGGTTATAATAAGATACCGAATCAATACACTGAGCCACGGACGCAGCCATTGTTTTTGAACATCACGCATGAACAGGATACATTGATTGCGAGTGGATATCGTGAAGTGACGAAGGATGCGACGTTTGACACACGACTGAATGATGGCATGTACCAGTCACCGTTATTTGAAGACAGCATTTGCGAAGGAGTGGTCAATGCGCAGATTGTAACTAATGTCGATGCGCTGAGAGGAATGAATACAGGAGTATTGCCGGCATTTTCCATTGTGACTGCACCGGACTTTTTTCCGCAGGTGGACAATTTTGATCTGATGACGTATGATGTGGCTCCGGGAACAGCGGTCAACATCAGTAATTTCTATGAAGGTGGATTGGCCAGTCTCGCTACAGCGAGATTAACACCGAATCCGGATCTGCTGCCGACCATGGATCTCGCAGATACCTATACTGCAGTGCTCAGTCATAAATCCAAAGCGGGTACGCCTGCGGCGCAAACCGGGCGATTCAAAAATCCATCATTGCCAAAAGGGTATATGGTTTCAGGCTTCCTGCCGGATGTAGCCTCTTCTGTCTTTGCTCCTGGTTGGGACATCACTTATTCTGCTGATAAGCCCGGAAGTCCAGATGTGTATTTAAGCACGGAGGGTTTGGGTTCACCTTTTGTGGAGGATATGAAACTCTGTGCGGCTGCGAATGGCATGTGGCCTGCTTCTTCACCTGATGCGGCAAGGACATACCAGGGCTCATTAGATCCATGGAGTAGAAATGCGACTGCGATTCCGTTGTTGGATGATGAGCTGGGCTTTCATAAAAATTCTCCTGCGGGTTTGATGATGGGGAAAGAAACATTCGGATGGGATGGTGTGCAGGGTCCGTTCTTGAAAAACATCAATGGAAAATGGAAAGTCAATTTCGCTGATGTGGGAAGAGCGGATGTGGTACAAAATGCATTGGATGGAAATGTTGACTTGTCCAAACTGCGGATGCTCACGAGTGGCGAATTGATTTCGCGCATGGCCTGTTTGAAGAAATGTATAGAGAACCTGCCGAAAGTCAATTTCAAAGGGTACACGAAAGAAGCAAAAATGGTTGCCTTCACCAGGTGGTGGCTGATCAGCGCGGAAGCAGTGAATTTTGGAGAAGAAAATGCAAAAGGCTGGGGCATCCCGGATACATTGGTTGGTACGGATACGAAGTGGGTCACTGACCGCTCAAATGCAAAAGTTTCAGGCAAAGGCTACTTGTTTGTCATCGTCGATGTGAAGGATAAGAAATTGAGCTGGGATGGTTTTGGCCGGAGACAGGTAGATGTGACGAAGATGTATGTCTGCCAGGTAGTTGATAATGAAGGATCTCCACAATTGGCGTTGGCGATTGTCAAGGGAGGGAAGGCGAAGTGGATGTAGAAGAGCAGGGGCAACCGGTAACACAGGTGCAACCGGTACAGCCGGGTACAGCCGTTGATCGGGATTTCCTTCGCCTCAGCCTTAGCCTTCGCCTCGGATTCCAATGGACGTCATCATCATAGGCTCCGGACCCGCTGGTTGTTCCGCAGCATCGACATGTCGGAAGGCTGGCCTTGATGTCATGATCATCACTGATCAAAGTCCACCAGATTTCCTCCCCTCTCTTTCCAAGAGAGGGGTCGGGGGTGAGTTATGGACGTCATCATCATAGGCTCAGGCCCCGCTGGATGTTCCGCGGCATCAACATGTCTGAAGGCTGGCTTAGATGTCATGATCATCACTGATCAAGGCCCACGAGATTTCCTCCCCTCTCTTTCCAAGAGAGGGGTCGGGGGAGAGTTAGAATCCATCCATCCCGGAGTTTCTTCACTCTTAGAAAAGATAGGCGCTGCGGGTGCTGAGGTTGCGGCTACACGTGCGCGGTATACGGGTATACAAGTTGGCAATACTTATACACCATTGGGTGAAGATGACAGTGGAGTCTGGAATGGGATGCACATTGACCGCCATGTGTTTGATGCACAATTGTTGCATCGTATTCGCGAAACAGGAGTGGTCGTCAGATTCAACACAGAGGTTGAAGGCTTTCTATTGAAAGATGACAGGGTGATTGGCATTAAAACAGCATCAACAGAATTGTATGCGAAATACATCATTGATGCTTCAGGTCATCATGCGATCGCCGGAAGGAAATTAAAATTCAGGCGGAGATTTTTTTCTCCTCCATTCGTATGCTGGACGGGGATATCCAAATGTGTACAACCACTTTCTTTTTTACTCCCCTCTCTTCGGAAGAGAGGGGCTCAGCTTGCCATGAATGCGAAGTCATTCATGGGCGGTGAGTTTGTTGACAGAGCGCATTTTATTCCGCACAAAAATGGCTGGACATGGCTGGCTCCGACGCCACCGGATCATTGTGCATGGACAAGGCTTCGTGTAAAAGGAGAGAAATCCTTCTTGCCACCGGAAGAACTCAAAGATTGTATTCCAGTTGGAAAGATAAAGGCAGCCAATATGCGGTGGCGGTTGTATCGCCCGGTATGTAAAGAGGGTGTTGTGCTCTGCGGAGATGCGGCCGGTATCCTCGATCCTGCGGCCGGACAGGGGATACTCAATGCGTTGTGGTCGGGGATGATTGCTGCAAATGCCGTTGTTTCATGTCTTCAACAACCTGAGTTGGAGGCTTTCAACCTGGCTCGATATGATGACTGGTTTGTCAGGCAGTACGAGGAGAAGGCTGCTATACTCAAGTCATACTATGAAGAGCATGGTATTTTGAAATAAAAATGAAAATAAAAATCAAAGTAAAGATCCAGGATCATTGATCAGAAACTGGCGGTTTTATTTTCATTTTGATTTTCATTTTAATTTTAATTTTGATTGATCAATGATAATTGGTTTATTGAGCAGTACGCGGAGAAAGCAGAGAGGTTGAAGTCATATTATGAAGAACACGGTATCGCAATAGGGTAAGTGATTGGTTGCAATAGAATAAAACGTTTCTCATTGCAATTTTCATCCCGACTCTCCTCGCAGGAAGCGACTCGGTACGGGATGTCGCTTCGCTCTATTTTGATTTTCATTTTGATTTTCATTTTAATTGATTCGTGAGGCAGTACGAAGAGAAGGCTGAGAAACTCAGGTCATACTATGAAGAGTATGGTATATTGAAATGAAAATTTCCACAAGGATTTGGCGCATATCCAGTGTTGTGGGCGGGTCGCCGTGCTTCACTGCATCGAAGACGCATTATCCCTTCACAAACATCTTTCTCCCGATCGTCTCTCCCTTCGCGTTTAACAAAAGTGTATATATGCCGGGAGCCAACGACCTGATATCCAATGAGCGATGGTCTTCATACAATGCATTGGCTATCATCCTGCCATGGCTATCATAGATCATCCATCTATCTATCCTGTTCTTGTGTATGTCTGAAATCAGCAGTTCCAGTGTGTTCTTTGCCGGATTCGGAAAGACCGTGAAATCCACGAGATCACGCTGGTCTTGCACACTCACAGCAGGGAGAATTACCAGGATCGCTTCGTTTGTCAATACAGGGTCATTGTAATCAAAGAAAATATCTGCTGTATTGGGAATGGTGGTGCCATAATCAAAGGAAGGCAGTGGTTTTACTCTGAACTTCAGAAATCCATGTGAAGCAGGCTCATTCGTAGTGCTGTCCGGCAACAGAATATTTTCAAATAACGCCAGGAGTACGGGTCCGTCGGTGATTGTATATGTATAGGGATGGCTTGCACTCAGCATTTCCAGGGTGCTCAGATCCAGTTTGGTCGAAAGTGGATCTGTGATACGCACGGTGAAAGCCGTATCTGTCCCGGTATTCTGAAAACGGATGTGATAATAGATGTACTCTCCCTTGTCAACCCGCTCTGCCTCTTTCCCTTCCTCATTGAAGATCCTTTTATCATTCGGATCGTAGGAGCCGGTATTCATCTGGCATTCTGTGGCAAAAGCGCGTTCATCAACACAGATATTGTCCGCGACAACGTTACCAGACATGCAA
>DATDQA010000339.1:0-5632 GCA_035292505.1 Saprospiraceae bacterium
GGTACCGATATTTCCATTGGTGAGCTGGCGGAAAAGATAAAATCGCTCACGGGATACGCAGGCGAGATTGTGTTTGATCATAGTAAACCCGACGGCATGGCACGCAAGCTCCTGGATGTGTCGCGATTGAAGAATATGGGATGGTCTGCAAAGATCTCACTCTGGGATGGTTTGCAACGCACTTACGAGGAAATTAAAAATGAGCAATGGACAACCTAAAGGTTACCAGCCAACAGCGAACAGCGAACAGCATCTTGTCCTGATCATGGCTGGAGGAGCCGGCACGCGATTCTGGCCGGCAAGCCGTGAAGTGAAGCCAAAGCAATTTTTAGATATTCTCGGTACCGGAAAATCACTCTTGCGTCAGACCTATGAACGCAGTAAAAAACTGGTGTCCGCAGATCTCATTTTTATCGTGACCAATGTTGCATATGCAGAGCGCGTAAAAGCAGAACTTCCTGAGCTCAAGGCAGATCACATATTCTGTGAACCTTCCCGCAATAATACAGCCCCGAGTATCGCATATGCCTCATTAAAACTGCAAACGAAATATCCTGATGCGGTCTGCTTTGTTGCTCCCTCAGATCATATCATTCAGGACGAAGACATGTTTGTCCGGGACGCGCAGAAAGCCATGCATTATGCCGGTACACATGATGCGCTTGTGACATTGGGGATTTCACCTACACGACCGGATACCGGTTATGGATATGTTCAGTATGAGAGTGCGCGCACTGATGATGGGATTTATCCTGTCGTACGGTTTACGGAAAAACCGGATATAAATACTGCGAAAAAGTTTCTTGCTTCAGGAGAATACCTCTGGAATTCCGGCATGTTTATCTGGTCATTGAAGTCTGTGTTGCAGGCTTTCGATAAGTATGCAGGCAGCATCATAGATATTCTACGAAAAGGGAACAACGTGTATTTCACGGAGGCAGAAGCACAGTTTCTGCAGGCCCATTACCCTGCGACTGAAAAGATTTCTATAGACTTTGCCATCCTTGAACGAGCCACAAATGTGCATGTGATACCTGCTGGTTTTGGTTGGTCTGATCTCGGCACATGGCTTTCGTTGTATGATCACCTTCCTGCAGATGAAAAGGGAAATATCAGGATCCACGATCCGGTAATGCTGGATAATTGCGAGGGCACATTAGTGCATACCACGGACGGTAAACTGGTAGTCGCATCAGGGCTTCATGATTTTGTGATTGTCTGTGAAAATGATGTCGTGCTTATTTTCCCTAAAGACAGGGAGCAGGAGATCAAGGCATTGCGCGAGGAATTAAAGAAGAGCGGCCATGAAAAATTCTTATAGCCTCTGAACCGCAAGTATAAAATAGCGCTGGTAGCCAATACAACCTGGAATATCTACAACTTCAGGATGAATATTATTCGTAAGCTTCTGGCGGAAGGACATGAAGTCATCGTGATGGCTCCTGTGGATAAATATATTTCCTATCAATGGAAAATCCAGGGTGTGTGGCATTTCCCCATTCATCAGTTACGTCGCGACAGTATTAATCCTATCAGGGATATACAACTTACCGCAGAGCTTACGGGTTTGTATAAACGACATAAACCGGACCTGATCGTCCATTACACAGTCAAGCCGAATATTTATGGTGGTATCGCGGCGCGACTGGCCGGGATCCCATCAATCGCTGTGGTGACAGGACTTGGATATGCCTTCATTCATAATGGTTTTGTGAAGCAAACCACCAAGTCCTTATACAAATTCGCATCGCACTTTCACCGGAAAGTGGTATTTGAAAATCAGGATGACAAGCAACTGTTTGTGGAAGAACGATTGCTGTCTCCGGATAAAGGAGTCACGGTGAAGGGTTGCGGAGTAGATCTCAAATACTACGCTCCGGTGCACGGCGAGAGACATGCCGATATGCCAACCACATTCACGTTCATCGGAAGATTGTTATACGATAAGGGTATCCAGGAATTTATTGAGGCCGCGAAAATTGTGAAGGATACACATCCCGGGATGCGATTTTGGATTGTCGGGGAGATTGATCGCGACAATCCGTCTGCTATTCGCGAAGAAGATTTGTTGCGTTGGGTGCGTGATGAGACCGTCGAGTATCATGGTGCGACACAGGACGTGAGATCTTTTATCAGTCAATCGGATTGTATTGTATTGCCATCGTATCGTGAGGGGATGTCACGTGTGATCATGGAGGCGATGGCGATGGAACGTCCCGTGATCACTACTGACACAGCCGGATGTCGTGAAGCAGTCCAGCATCAATTCAATGGTCTGCTCATTCCTGTCCGTGATCCCCAAGCACTTGCAAAGGCGATGTTGGAATTCAGTGCGCTGCCTGAAGAGGAAAAAAGGAAAATGGGTATCCGGGGCAGGCTCAGGGCAGAGGAAATGTTTGATGAAAATGAAGTGGCAAAGGTGATCTATGATATTATCGTGCAATCGCTGAAGTGAATGAAAAGGCGAAGGCTGAGGCGAAGGCGGAGGAAACCAGGCCACTTAGAAAAGAGGCGAAGGCTGTCACCTGCGCACAAACCTACGGTGACCGAAAAAGGCGAAGGAAAAGCAGTCTTCAGTCTTCAGCCGGCAGTCCTCAGTCCTTAGTCCGCCGCCGGCGGTCTGCAATCATTTCAATGAAATAACTGTGGCGAACAGATCAATGTGTCCGCGATGCTAAGCTAGTCACTGAGAAACTACTTAGCAGCAACTTTGAATTCAAATAGCCAAAAGCTAATAGCGAAAAGCCAACAGCGATTTATAAGCAACTTAACAGCCACTTAGAAAAAGAGGCTAAGGAGGAGGCGAAGGCGAAGGAAAACCAATTCAATTACTCCGTGCTTTTTGACTCTGAATTACCTCACGTATTAGCTCTGAATTACCCCCTGCTTTAGCTCGGGGTAGGAAGCACAAAATAATTTTGGACTTTAGGCGGAGGAAACCCAAGCCACTTAAGAGCAACTTACAAGCAACCTAGAAGTAATGCTGAACAAGTCCCTTCTCATGATCTGCTATAAATTTCCGCCAATGCAGTCTGTGAGCTGCAACCGGACCTGGGCAATCTATAAAGGGATGCAAGAGTACTTTGATAGCGTGCACGTCGTATCTACAAGCAACAGGCATCTCTTACCACAAGACGAGATCAATACGTCCTCCGTACCTATTGCCGATGCGCGGACAATTGACTATAGGACCATCTTTCAGCGTAGGGGAAATCCTTCTGTTGCCGGTGAAAAAGCGAAGACCTCGTTATTTGGAAAAACAGCGGCGAAATTGCAGAGCAGCTTTCCTACACTCTATCTCTTTGGTGAGGGTAATGCGCTATACATCCGGAATGCAATACAAGCCGCAGAGAGAATCCTGAAGACACATCGCATTACCCATCTCTTTTCCACCTTTCCGCCATACGCGGATCACCTGGTTGCTGCAAAGTTGAAACGGGACTATCCGGAGCTATTTTGGATAGCCGATTTCAGAGATCTGCATGTGGATCCTGCACAGGACAATTTGCTCTGGAGAAAGTATCAGCAGAAGGTCAACAGGAGAATATTGCTTGACGCAGACCTGGTGACCACTGTCTCAGAGGGGCTTGCACAACACCTGAAAGATTTTCATCCCTGTGTGCAGGTACTGCAAAATGGCGTCCGCGCATCACTACAGCGGAGTCCAGAACGCTATCCAAAATTTACGATCGCCTATACAGGTTCCATGTTTCAGGATAAACGTCGCCCGGATACGTTGCTGGCGGCAATAAGGCAGCTCATCGAAAAGGGAATATGCACAGTCCACGATATAGAACTCGTGTATGCCGGAAAAGACAGCGCTGTCTGGTGGCCATTAGTGATCCGGTATGGACTGCAACCAATCTTTAAAGACCTTGGACTCCTTTCACGAAAAGAAGCTGAGACGATTCAACAACGGAGCCATATCAACATCTTGTTGACATATTCCACGGATACGTTAAAAGGTAATCTTACCGGCAAACTCTATGATTATCTCGCGGCAGGTCGACCATTGCTCGTCGTGATCAATGGCCCAACAGATGCGGAGATAGAATCTCTCATCACAGAAACTGGCGCAGGAATTGTGGTGTATCACAATGAGGTAGAACGCACGGTGGAATTCATTGCGAAGCTGTATGATATATGGAAACATACACACGATCTGAAACACACATACAATGCATCGGCAATGAAGAAGCTGATGTGGCCTGCTATCCTTGAGGAATTTGTGACGAAGAATAAAAGAATTCTCAAATGAGTAATGTATCACTTTGAAAAGCTTAAAATTGACCAGTTGTGGGTTTTTCCACTAACCCTGCCTCGCCGGCCCCAAAGGGATGCCTATGGCACCGGTCAGGCAGGGGGGTGAGTTGAAAGAAGCAGATGGGGATTATTGCGATGATACTCAAATTCTAAATAAAATATAGGTTCGATTCATTCTTAATAACTACACACAATGTTTACATCTCAATCATCGAAAATCCTGGTCCTTGCACCGCACACCGATGACGGCGAATTGGGATGTGGTGGGACCATTGTGAAGATGCTCCGCGAAGGTCATCAGGTGTTTTATGTGGCCTTTTCCACAGCAGACGATTCGGTGCCCGAAGGGTTTCCCAAGAATCAATTGGAACTTGAAGTGAAGCAAGCGACCGGTATCCTGGGTATTCCGGAGGAGAATCTGATCATTTACTATTACGCGGTTCGGAAGCTCAACTATGTCCGGCAGGAAGTATTGGAAGCATTGATTAAACTGAGGGATACAATCAGACCCGAACTCGTCATTCTTCCAAGTTCAAAGGATGTCCACCAGGATCACCTTACCGTATACCACGAAGGTGTGCGCGCGTTTAAGTTTTGTTCGATGTTAGGATATGAACTGATCTGGAATAACCTGGGATTTGAAACGGATTGTTTTATTGAAATTGATAAAGAAGACCTGCATGGTAAAATGCGGGCTCTGGACGCCTATGTCACGCAGCGTGGGAAGAACTATATGAATCCGGATTTCATCAGGTCTCTTGCAGTTGTCCGAGGTACACAAATCGGTGTCCCATTTGCAGAAGCGTTCGAAGTCATCCGATGGATCGTACGCTAGCTGGTTTCAGGTCAGCCATAGATCTCAATACACCGTGATTGTAGCCATTCATCAACCCAACTACCTGCCGTGGCTGGGTTATTTTTATAAGATATATGCCAGTGATGCGTTTGTTTTCTACGATGTTGCGGAATTTTCAAAAGCATCGTATACCAAACGCAGTAAAATCCGGAAAGACAAATCTTCATCGGAAACAACCTGGCTTTCTGTGCCCGTGCACCAGCATCAGACCGGAGCGCAGATATCTGACATATTGATCTCGGAAAGAAGCGGATGGGCGATGAAGCATCTTCATAAGATCGCGAATACCTATAGCTCAACCCGTTTCTTTGAAGTATACTACGAATGGTTACGACAGATCCTCATGCAAGTAGAAGCCCAAAAAACACTGGCGGATTGTAATATTCTGCTGATCCGGCAAATTGCCCAGAGACTCTCACTCAAAGCCACATTCCACAGATCATCGGAGATGCATTTATCCGGCAAAGGGTCTGGAATGAACCTCTCCATCGCACAGCATCTTGGCGCTACACA
>DATDQA010000340.1:0-18845 GCA_035292505.1 Saprospiraceae bacterium
CCCTCACCCCTCGATCCCCTGAAGGGGAAGTCCGCGCGCAACTTTAATTCGGGGCGGGTGGCGGTTCCACCTTTAGGGGGTAAGGGGGTAGCGGCGGGTAGTTTGTATATGCGACTAAAACCTGCAGTTTGTCACACACCCTTTCAACTTATGTTTAGTGCCCATGTTCTTCTCCGGAACTAACTTTGAAACTGCATGAAGTCTCTGATTGTAAAATTAGGTGTATCTCTCCTCTGCCTTGGGGTTATGACAGATACTGCGTTAGGTCAGATTGTTTACACAGTTGCTTTTACACGCGACTTGAAGAAAGCCGGACTGGAATATGCAGAACCCACAGAGCAATGGTTGCATGTCACGATCCCTCCACGCCATGAATTCATGGATTATGATTTGGTCTTGCAGAATGATCGCAATGATTTTGAAGTGCGTTACTCTATCCATCAGGACCGACATGCGGATATGCCTATTCCGGCATCAGTGACGGTAAGCCGTCTTATTGCGAGTATCGCATCAAATGATGAGATACACGAGATTCATGTAAAGATTCCGCCGGATGAATTCCTGAAAGAGGCCTTTAACGCAGACCGCGGTGTGATTGCCTACTTCACTCCAAAAGATGGGTTTTCTGAGAAGGACTTCGGTGCTCTCCTGAGTTTATATGCAGAAGATAGGCCTGCCGTTGACATTATTTTGCTCTACATGGATCCTGCCTTTGATCCTCTGTCCATGTACCGGAGTATGCGCTATGCCGATCTGAGAAATGAGTAAATAAAAAAACCAGGCACCCGGGAAGACACCTGGTTTTTAAAACAATCAACTGGCTAAAAAAAGAATGAGGTCATATGGGTTCGCTATCCCTGAAATCTCTTTCTTTAAAGAGGTCCGGGAATACCGGTTATCAATGAGATGTGTAGCCAGAACCGCTAAATGTGACCTGTGAGAGCTAAATTTCTGAACAAGGGGATATCGTTTGCGTGAATTTTGCTTTCTGGCCCTCTTCCATTCAATCTTGAGAGCCACGGACTCGACCTCAAGTCTGCTCACGGCAGAACCCCGACGGGGGCGGGGAGTCCTGCTGACCTTACTGCTCTTTTTTTACTGATTTTAGCGCATGAATTGCATTTTGTAGCACACAGATGAGGAGTATGGAATACACATCGGATGAGGACTTTGTGCGGGAGATCCGCAAAGGAGGAGCAGCTTTGGAGCGTGCAACGGATGGTTTATACCGGACGTATCGCGATCCGGCCCTCACAAAGGTGAAGTCCTATCTACGTTTCCGGGCAGGAATCGAAGATGATGCCGTGGATGTCCTCCAGGATGCGTTTCTGGTCATGGTTGATAAAATCAAGGATGGTGGGTACAATGAAGGGTCGCTGTTACACTTCTGGATAGGAATCACCAGGGGTTTATTGCGAAACAAGCTCAAACGAGATGCCCGGACAGATTTGATTGAAGACAACAGTAAGTATGACCAGGCAGACTTCGAATCCCCGGAGTATCTTTTATTGGGTGATGAGAAGAGGCAGATGCTGGACCGCGCACTGAGTAATCTTGGTGAACGGTGCAAAAAAGTACTCCTGATGTGGGCCGGTGGGTATTCCATGGAAGAAATTGCAAAAGCTCTTGAACTGAGCAGTGAAGCGATGGCACGCAAAACAAAATACAAATGCAAAAATCAACTCATGGAGTTGTTGGACAGTACCGATTTTGATTTATAAATCAATGACAACATTCACCTCTTATTATCATGGACATTCAGGAAATCTTACACGAACGCATTGAAGCATACCTCAAAGGCACACTTGATTCTGCACAACAGGCGGAGTTTGAGCGCCAACTTGGATCAGACGACGCTCTGCGAAAAGAAGTAGAACGCCATCGCCAAGCAACTCTTGCAATCAACTACAGTCTTGCACAATCGTTGAAAGATCGATTAAAGACGATAGAACAAGAAATCGGACAGCCCGCAAAACCTATTTCCAGACGTTTACCTGTATTCAGACAGCTCGCGATTGCCGCAAGTTTTTTAATTCTCCTTGCTGCTGGCGCGTATTTCTATACACAGCGTACATACGATACAGGGGCAGTCGCTGAACGATTTTTTGCCACAACACAGTCTGAGCAATTTCGCGGGCGTGAAGAATATGTCATCTCACTCGGAGAAAGATTTGCGGAGGCAGAACGATTCTTTCATGAAGGCGACTATGAAGCCGCAAAGCAGCAATACCTGATGATTATCAAGGAAGACAGTTTGCTGAAAGGACAGGCAGAATGGAATCTCGCACTATGCTATTATGCGTTAGACCCAGCTGCCCCTCAATTCAAAATGCTCCTTGAACGGATTCTGTCCGACACCAGGCATGACTACCACGCACAGGCCCTGAAATTGCAGAAGACGATCGATAGCGTCATGTACAAACTTGTGAATCGCTGACATCCTCTGTTGATCTGAAGTCCATTCACCTTCACGCATTGCTCCTGTTCGCTTGAGGGAAATCGTATCTGACTTCTGATCCAGAATCGGGATCGCATTTAAAAAATGTCTGTTAAAATCGTGTTAAACAAAAATCAGCCGGAAACAGGGCGTTTTCATCGTCGTTTATCTTGTGCTTTTTCCAATCAACACTTTTTTTCTAAAATAATACGAAAGCCATGAAGACCATGAAACAATTCATTTTCATGACGGTCGCTGGAATTGTGGGGGCTCTGGCTACCGTCCTGATTTTACGCCAGGCACCTGTTCCAGGTCTGTCAACGCCTACATTTTCAAAAAATGCCTCTGCAAGTACAGCCTTGTACACACCATCTTCATTAGCCACAAATGTGATTGATCTCTCCCTTGCTGCAGAAAAAGCAATGCCTGCGGTCGTTCAGATCAAAGCAAAAGAAAGTGATGCGATGGCACAACAGCGCAGAGAACAACAACATCAAACGGATCCCTGGAGTCGATTCTTTGATTTTGATTTCGGCGATCAGTTTTTCAATATCCCTTTCGGTCTTCAGTTTCAACCCCGTGAAGGTGCCGGATCAGGCGTGATTATCTCTGCAGATGGGTATATCGTCACCAACAATCACGTCGTGGATTTTGCAGATGAAGTCATCGTGAAGACGATGGAGAAAGAATATGAAGCAACACTTGTCGGCCGGGACCCAAGTACGGATCTGGCCGTTCTGAAAATCGATGCAAAAAATCTCCCCGTATTGGAGATCGCCGACTCTGACAAAGCAAAAGTCGGTGAATGGGTCCTTGCTGTCGGCAATCCATTTGAATATCTCACATCTACCGTCACCGCTGGTATTATCAGTGCGAAAGGTCGTGATATCGATATTATCCGCGGTGAAAGAACGATCGAAGAGTTTATCCAGACAGATGCAGCCATCAATCCAGGGAATAGCGGTGGTGCGCTGGTAGATGCTCAAGGTCGTCTCCTGGGTATCAATACTGCTATCGCATCACCGACAGGCAGTTATAGCGGTTACTCTTTTGCTATCCCTGTGAATCTAGTCTACCGGATCACAGATGATATCATCTTAAATGGCGGTGTCATCGAACGGACTAACCTCGGAGTCATCGTCGAAGAGCTGGATCAAAACCACGCCGCGGAACTGGGTATCAACCTTGATAAAGGGCTCGTAGTCCGCGAACTCGTCAACGGAGGAGCAGCTCAATATGCCGGCATCCTCCCTAATGATGTGATCGTCAAAGTCAATGATAAGGCCGTCACAAAGTTTCAGGACATTCAGGACGTGATGAACTATGCGAAGGTTGGCGATACTTTAACGGTAAGAGTGTATCGTAAAGGAGAATATCTCGACATTCCTGTGCGTTTAAGGAAAAAAATATAACCGTGCCCGGTGATCGGGTGAACTTATAGTTGGTTTTTCGTTTTGTTTTGATGCGCCTGCTCCGCCCGGAGCAGGCGTTTTTTAATTACGGCAGAACGGCAGAACGGTTAAGGGCAGAACGGCTATATGTTCTTCGATTCTTGATAATTACATAATTACATAATAGTTATTCTTCTTTTCTTATTGGCGATAGAAAACCACTCACCTTCCATTACCTTTCTGCCCTTCTGCCATTCCGCCATTCCGCCTTTCTGCCTATTTTTATTGCACTTAAACCGCCTTCATGCTCAAGTCAATTCAATGGTTATTGAAGGATATTGTCGATCTCATCTATCCGCGCACATGTGCAGCGTGCTTTGATGCAAAGCCCGTTCAGGATGGTATCTTCTGTATTTCTTGTTTGTCAGAATTGCCGGAGACGAACTATCATTTGATAGAGGGCAACCCATTTGAGATTCATTTCTGGGGAAGGGTACCATTGCAGGCAGGAGCGGCCTTTTTGTTTTTTGTGCCGGATGGCAGGACGCAGACATTGCTCCATAATATTAAGTACCGGAGCCGCAGTGATTTTGCACGTACGATTGGTGAATTTTACGGCAGTAGATTAAAACATGCTCCGCGATTTCGAGGTCTGGACATGATCATTCCGGTACCCCTGCACTGGAAGAAAGAACATACACGTGGTTTCAATCAAAGTGCTGAATTTGGTAAAGGCCTTGCAGAATCTATGTCGTTGGTATTTCTCAAGAATGGCCTCACGCGGACACGCTACACAGACACGCAAACAAAGAAGTCCCGCGCAGAACGCGTGTCGAACCTGAAAGATGCGTTTGTGGTCACAGATTCAGATAAGCTTCGGGGGAAACACATACTCCTTGTGGATGATGTGCTTACGACAGGTGCAACTCTTGAGTCTTGTGCGTTGGCATTGCTTCAGGTGGAAGGAGTGAAAGTGAGTATGGCGACGATTGCGTGTGGAAGATTGTAGAATCAGAAAGTGAGAACGTGTCCATAGGACTCCTTGGGAGAGATGGTGAGACAGTGAGAGAAGAAAACTCAAATTCAAACTCAAAAAACTTTGAAGTGTGTAGATGGGTAATCATGATCAACAGGAACTTCGAAAAATGGTGAGATGGTGCCACTTAAAAGCAACTTAACTGCCACTTAGCCGCCACTTAGAGGCTACTTTGCAACCAAATCAAACCCAATATCTCTACGGAAATATTTCTCTTCAAAGCCGATCTCATTTGCTGTCTGATTGCTTTTGGCCAATGCCTCTGCCAGAGTATCCGCCATCGACGTCACAGCAAAGACACGCCCACCATTTGTGAGAAGGTCTGTGGCTGTCATTTTCGTACCTGCGTGAAAAATCAAAGAGTCGCTCCCGGATGGCAATTGAATAGGAATTCCAGACGTATAACTTCCCGGATAGCCACCCGAGGCACAAACCACTGTCGCTGCAAAACGAGGATCAATCTCAATAGTTTGAGCATCCAGTACCCCGTGATGCATTGCTTCAAACAATTCTACCAGATCGTTCTTTAATCTCGGGATCACTGACTCCGTCTCGGGATCACCCATCCTGCAATTGTATTCGATGACATAGGGATCAATTCCTACCTTGATCAAACCGAAAAAGATGAATCCTTTGTAATCTATCTTCTCTGTTTGAATACCCTTGATGGTTGGTTCGATGATGCGTGTACGTACTTTCTCCATCATGCTATCGTCTACAAATGGCACCGGTGAGATTGATCCCATTCCTCCTGTATTCAATCCCGTGTCACCTTCACCAATGCGTTTATAATCCTTTGCAACAGGAAGTGTCACATGGCGTTCACCATCTGTCAATACAAAGACAGAGAATTCGATGCCGGAGAGAAACTGTTCTACCACGACGCTTGCACTCGCCGTCCCGAATTTCCCACCGAGCATCATCTCGTATTCTGTCAATGCTTCTTCGCGTGACTGACAGATCAATACCCCTTTGCCTGCCGCAAGCCCGTCTGCTTTGAGCACGATCGGTAAGTCATGCTTTCGAAGATAGGCTTGTCCTTCATCAGAATTTGAAAGTGAGAAGGTCCGATATATCGCAGTCGGAATATCATGGCGCATCATAAACTGCTTTGCCATATCCTTGCTTCCCTCAAGCATCGCTCCGGCCTTTGATGGTCCGATACATAACACTTGTGCGAGTTGCAGATGCCGATTGAAGTAGTCCACAATACCTCCCACCAGCGGAGCTTCCGGTCCTATAACCAGCATGTCTATTTTCTTATCGATGCAGTGGTCTCCTATTGCTGTAAAATCCATTGGTTCAAGAGGAACATTCGTACCCAGATCGCCAGTACCCCCATTTCCCGGAGCGATCCACAGATGACTACAACGTGGAGATTGTTTCAGTTTCCAGGCAAGTGCATGTTCGCGCCCACCTGAGCCGAGAAGAAGTATACGATAGGACTTCTGTTGCTGCATGAGTTGAACAAAGATGCAAATGCAAACACAAACTCAAGTGCAAACACAAGCGCAAGTTCAAGTGCAACTGCAAATCGAAGAGCAACGGAGATCCCGATAGATCCGACGCAGGAGCAGCGTTTTTCCGGGTTTCCTTAGCCTTGCGCCACCGTTGAAGTGGCGCGCTGTCGCCTCAGCCTTAGCCTCCTTTAGCCCGCCCTCGCCTTAGCCTTAGCCTCTTCTGCTTCCTCCGGCGTATTGACATTCATCAACCACTGCGGATCGTGCGGTTCGAGTATCTGTACATCTGAATTGATCAATGCTTTGCGCGGGCATGAATTACCCTGCGCGAGGAAACTCAATAATACAGGATATGCTTTTGGTTCCCACAAAGTGATCAGTGGTTCGGGAAAACCTGTCGAGGGATTATGAAATGCAGTCGCCACTTTCGAGGGGTTCCGGTATTCTATCAATTGACGCAATGTGTCCATGGTGACCATCGGAAGATCCGTCGCTACCACAAGCCAGGCATAGTCAGGAGCAAACATCATTGCCGAGAGGATCGCTCCGTATGGACCAAGTCCTGTAAACCTGTCAGGAATCAACGGAAAGTCTGTTTTGATTTCATCTGCCTGCCCGGGCCTGCAGGACAGATATGTGGGAAGTAGCAGTGAGCTAAGCATTTGCATGAGATGTTCTCGCTGCGGTATACCATGATATTGTATCATCGACTTATCCGTCCCCATGCGTACGCTCTTTCCGCCAGCTAATACAAGTCCTTTAACAGGCGCCTCTGTGATCCTTTTATCCAGCCATGGGATAAGAGTATGTTGCTCTCCTGATCCAAATACCCTGGTATGCGTGTGAAGGAAGGCATTAAGAAAGGGACAAGCATTGAGATCTGTATCAATTTCAATTACCGCAATCACGTTTGTCAATCTGTCCGTCTTGCGCTGAAGCGATTCAATTTTCTTCGAATGGAGAAATACGATTTGTTCTTTTGCCGCGAAGTGATTGCCATTCACCAGAATGAGATCCTGATTTGACAGTATCGCTCTGCGTCCGTATACTGAAGGATTGCTTTGAAAATCAAGACGACGGCTGTGTATTTTATCCGTGTACAACCCATTGAATTGAAAAGTGGCCGCATCGTATGTATCCGCTTCTGCATGATCTGCATCCACATAACACACATTGCGACGCGTGTGCATTGATTCTGCGATGGACTCAGCAAGCATCTTGATCAATGAACAGGGAGCGCCAAGCAATGCAATTTCATTGTGACCCCATTCACCGAGTTCTGGCCTTGCGAGAGGCGGATGTTTATGATGATTCCCTGTTGAACTCATGTTTGCCTCCTGTTTTGGAGATCAGACAAAGATCGCTGATGATAATCTCGTGAGAGAATGCCTTGCACATATCGTAGATCGTAAGTGCAGCTATGCTCGTTCCCGTGAGTGCTTCCATTTCAACACCAGTTTTGCCATAAAGCTTCGCCGTACAACGTACTTCAACTTTGTTACCAGGTAATGGACGGATTGATACCTGGCAATCTTCGAGGTTCAACGGATGACAGAGCGGTATCAATTCGCTGGTGCGTTTGGCCGCCATCACGCCCGCGATGATTGCAGTCTGAAAGACAGGGCCTTTTTTCGTGTGCATTTCATCATTTTGCATTTGCATGATCACTTCCGAAGGTAGAGTAATGATACAACGGGCAGTGGCTGAACGCGCGGACACCTCTTTGGCACCTACATCGACCATGGATGGATTCCCGGAGGTATCGATATGGGAAAATTCTTTTGCCATGCGAAAAGTTATTAATCAGCTATCAAAGCTACTACTGTTTTTTCTAGTGGGCGTGCTCCCACCTGTCCCCAGCTGTCAGCAACAAAGAAATAATCAGGGACAGATTCAATGTGTTATATTGGCTTAATCATCTCTGCGTGCGCATCAGGCATAATGATGCGGTGTTCCTTTGCACCTCCAAGGGCTCCACCGCGAAAGAGATTCGAAGAGGTATGACGACCGTGATTCTCGTTACCCTTGTTTGGAGTTTTTAACATGCCTCACAATGTCAACGCTGGATGTTTTTACAAATTTCAAATTTTTTTCAATCAGATTTATATTTGACAGAACAATACTTTTTTAGTGAACAGCTCAAAAAGAGTTAGTCAATTAATCAATTATCAATTACGTATCCAGTTTTCTCTCAAATGAACATCATTGACATCCTGATAACGCGTGCAGAGGCAGACCCTGACAAGCCCGCGTATATCTATCTGGAAGATGGTGAGATAAAAGAAAGGATTCTCACTTTTAAAGATGTCGAGAGGGTTGCGACAGGCATTGGAGGGCACTTAGTGAATAGAAACGAGACAGCCTGTATTTTAATCTTTGAAGCCGGTCTCGACTTTGTCAAAAGTTTCTGGGCTTGCCTGTGGGCTGGTAAGAAAGCAGTTCCCGTAAGCTTCCCTGTTCGTAAGCGCGGTTTTCAACCTTTGGCAAGGCTTATCGCCGACATTGGTAACGTGTTGTTTCTTACCAACAGAGCTTCCTATCAAAAGATGCAACGCCAGTTTGGATCTCATCCTGCATTTACAGAAAATGCATGGTTGCTTACAGAGGATTTGGAAATTGCACCAGTGCCAATACCCGCAGCGGTATTGAAGGGCTCAGACATCGCGATTCTCCAATACACTTCCGGGTCGACAGGGAGCCCCAAAGGGGTCATGGTTTCGCATGACAATGTGCTACATAATGTAGCTTTTATTCAACGCACTTTTGGGCTTACAAGTGAAACAGTTGGGGTCACGTGGCTGCCCCATTTTCATGATATGGGACTCGTCGATGGCTTTGTAGAGCCTGTTTTTAGTGGATTTACGCGCGTGTTTTTAAGCCCGGTTCATTTTGCGGAGCAGCCGGCCAGATGGCTGAAGGCGATTTCCCGGTATCGCGCTCACTATAGTGGTGGGCCAAATTTCGCCTATGACTTGTGTGTTGCACGCATTACGGATGAACAACTCGCATCCATTGATCTCATGGATATGGCTTACTTATACAATGGCGCCGAGGCAATCCATCAACATACCCTGGAAAACTTTGCTCGTCGATTTGCTGACAATGGGTATCGAGCTGATAAAATGGTTACATGTTATGGCATGGCAGAAACGACACTCGCAGTTTGTTTTTCACCAAGAGGGAAAACTGCTCCGACTGTGGCGCTTAATCAAGAACAGTATAGGAATGGAACAATAGAAATTGAGCCCGATTCACGTTTGATTAAAGTGAGTTCCGGTACTCCCCCTGATGATGTGGTAGTGAAAATTGTAGAACCGACTACGGGCCGTGAACTTGGTGCAATGCAGATCGGTGAGATATGGACCCAGAGCCCAAGTGTTTGTCAGGGTTATTGGAAAAAGGAAAGAGAAAACGCCGATATTTTTTGTGCGAAGATCGATGGTCAGCCAGGCAGCTTCCTTCGCACTGGAGATCTTGGTTTTTTATCAGAAGGGGCATTGTACATTACAGGCCGGCACAAAGATCTGATCATCTATCATGGAGTCAATTATTACCCCGACGATCTTGAGGCCTCCCTCAGCAGGTTCGTAGAAATACATGGAGTAAGCAGCGCAGCATTTTCGGTAGACAACGGAAGCAATGAAAAGATCGTGATTGTATCAGAAGTCAGCAGGTCTGCACTTAAAGACCTCAATAAGGACGCATTGATTGCTGCAATCAAACACGAGATATTCTCCGAGTTCGCCCTTCCAGTATCCGATATTGTACTTGTCACTCCGCGCTCTTTACCCAAATCTACAAGCGGAAAGATCCAACGAAAACAGTGCAAAAACCTATATCTTGCAAACCAACTGAACAGATTAAATTCATGAGCACAATTCAATTCGACAAAGTTGCTATAGAAAATTGGCTCATTGATTGGATCGCCAAAGAAATGGGAATTAACAAAAGCGAAATACAGACGGGTGTACCTTTTTCAAGTTTCAATCTTGATTCTATTGTCGTCGTGACCATGGCCGTAGATCTGGAAGCATGGCTGAAAAAGCGTGTTGATCCAACTGTTTTCTGGGAGTATGAAACAATTGATGAGCTGGCCACATGGCTTGAAAGACACTACGTCATCATTGAATGAATTATGGCCGTAAGGGAAGCACAGATTTGGAATCCTTTCACGGAGGGTTACATCAATGATCCATATCACTACTTGTCTGGTTTAAGGGAAGACGGAGAACTTTGCCGCACCATCAATGGACATGTTTTGACCCTTTCATATCGGTTGGCGAAAGAGGTGTTGCAAAACAATGAGTTCAGAACTCTTGAAATTGCAGAAAACCTCAGGATACTTGAAGAAAATCACTTTGCACAATCTAATGACACTCTGATAACGCTGCGCAGCATAGTCAGCAAATGGCTTTTGTTTCTCAATCCCCCCTTGCATACAGTTTTAAGAAAACTTATGGCTGACATCTTCAATAGATATCGTCTCACAGATATTATTCAAGAAGTCGTGGACGACGTGCTGTCTAAGGCCATCCAGGCAAAGAACATCGATACAATACAAGCAATTGCCACGCCAATTCCCATGAAGGTTATAGGCCGGCTCATGGGTCTTGACGATCATGCTGTCCTCAGCCTTCGATCTGGATTGTACTCTGTTGGACGAATCATTGAGCCATTTGTGTCAAGGTATCAACTGCAGGAACACGACAAATCGGCTACAGCAATGCTGGAATATTTTCAAGGTGTTTTTGAACATAAAAAGAAACATCCGGAAGACGATTTTATCAGTGACCTTATCCGAGAAGGTGGAAAGGAACTACCAATGTCCCAGCTGGTGTCACTTGCACTTCAACTGTTTTGGGCAGGAGTAGAGACGACTATTTTTTCCATAGGCCAGACCATTTATTATCTGGCTCAATATCCGGATGAATGGCAAATGATAAAGAAAAATCCGGATGTGATCAAAAGTGCAACGGAAGAGTTTTTGCGCCTCGCAAGTCCAGTCCAGTATACGGTTCGGATACCTCCTTCCGATACGCGTCTTGACGGCATACCAGTGAAAGCAAGACAAATTGTCTACGTTTCGCTTGCTGCAGCAAACCGGGATCCGGATAAATTCGATAATCCGCATACCTGCAATGCAAAACGCAGTCCTAATCCACACGTTGCTTTCGGGCAAGGCATACATACCTGCCTTGGTGCTCGTCTCGGACGTGATGAGATTGTCAGAATGCTTCAGTGGATGGCTGATCGTGATGTGCAGATGAGCAGGTCAAATGAACCTGAGTGGTATCCAATTATCATGATGCGCGGGATCAAATCTCTGCAGGCAAGCATCGTCGCAAGAGCGTGAGCCGATGCTTTTCCATTCATTCGATTACTTTCTCTTTCTCATTGTAGTTGCCCTTTCGTACTACACAGTACCGAAAAAATTCCGATGGGCATTGTTGCTGGTATCCAGCTATGCTTTCTATATCAGTTGGAATCCATTTTATATACTTCTCCTGATCGGCTTGACTTGCGTTGCCTATATGACCGGTCTCATACTGAAGAAAAAGAACGTGAACCGGGCACGTACGCTCGGAATATCTGTCATTCTTCAGCTCATGCCATTGTTTTTCTACAAATACCTGAACTTCTTCTCGGAAGCGGTGAATAATGCTTTTCGAATCGTAGATGTTCCGCTCATCCTCCCGGTGCATGATTTTATTCTTCCGTTGGGTGTGTCCTTTTTTTCGTTTCAAGCGATCAGTTATTGCGTGGATGTGTATCGTGGTTACGTTCAGCCTGAGCGCCACCTTGGATACATGGCATTGTACGTAGCATTCTTTCCGCAGTTGTTGGCAGGGCCTATTGAGCGGGCAAAAAAACTTATTCCGCAGTTAACACATGATCGTGATTTTGATTTTCAATCTTTCAGGGAGGGTTGTCAACTTATTTTATGGGGACTCTTCAAGAAACTCGTCATCGCAGAACGATTAAATCTTTACGTTTCTGAAGTTTTTGACAATTCGGATCGGTATCAGGGCTTGACCGTATGGATCGCCTGTGTCTTTTTTATGTTCCAGATCTATACCGATTTCTCCGCATACACAGATATTGCCAGGGGTTCTGCGAGATGGTTTGGGATTAAACTGTCGTTCAACTTTGGTAATCGCGTATATTTTAAGCCATCGATCACCGCTTTTTGGAGAGAATGGCACATTACCATGACAAGCTGGTTTCGCGATTACGTGTTTTTTCCTCTGAGCAAGGTTGGGATCACAAAGCGCTTTCTTTTTGTCAATTTTGTCATTGTCTATATGCTTATTGGTTTTTGGCACGGAGCTACCTGGGGATTCCTGATTTGGGGAGCAACGAACGGGATTTGGGTCGCTTACGAGCAGTTTACAAAAAAAACAAGATTAGCAGCATATGAACGATTGGGGTTGTCCAGGTTCCCCAGGGTGCTTCATGTCGTCAATGTATTGATCGTCCTTATCCTTGGTTCGGCATTGGGGTTGTGGTTTCGGGCCGAAAGTCTTGACGTAGGATGGCAAGTTTTTGAGAGCCTGTTTAGTTTTGACTTCAGTTGTGATGTAAAGATTGTTAATCTCAAATTGCTGTTTGCTCTTCTTGTTTTTATGGACCTTGTAAATTATCGATTCCGCAATGGGGAGATCTTCGATTGGTTGGAAAAGCTACACAGATATGGCCGATGGATATTTTATGTAGTGGTTATAGAGCTGATCATCCATTTGGGTATTTCCGGTGCAGCTGAATTCTATTATTTTAGATTTTGATCAGAAGACCGCTTTACAAATTCCTTGTCCTCCTTCTCATCCTGGGTGGGATTAAAGCGCTGTATGTGGTATACCTACATGCCAGGGGCACCACACAAGACGGGAATATCGATTTACTCACTTCCGGCGAGTCAACGTACAACTGCGTATTTGTTGGATCGAGCCTTACATATCGCGGTATTGATCCAAGGATTATTGATTCGATGTGCGCGGACCAGAATATCGTCTCTTACAACCTTGGCGAGTCGTCGCGGATTGCGCCTGAGACATTTGCGACAGTGCTCTACCTGATACAATATGCAGCATCCATAAAGTATATCATTGTCGAATTGCAACAACTAAGGATGCGCGCCAATACTTCAGCCGATCTGTTCTCTCCCCGGTTGCAACATTTTGTGGTTGATTATTCAATCGGGTATTTGAGACAAAGGCGTGTCACACCTGCATACAACAGCGCGAAAGCTTTTCTGACAAATACTTTTGTATGCAAATCTGCTATTACAGAAAGGCCTTTCAAAACCGGAAAGAAAAAAGAGGAATACGCGGGATTTCGATCCCACCACTCGGACAACGTGAACAGCCTGGAACTGCTCCGAAGAGAACACATGCTCATGAACCCCCCTGATGTCATGCATTACAAGAATCTTTTCGCGGAATTAATCGATAAGCCCAACGTCAAATACGACGCAGTGTACCTGGACTCATGTATTAAATTGGCTGAAAGGGCGGCCGAAAGGGGGGTTCAAGTATACTATTATCTCCCCTACGGAATTACTGAACGGGGAATAGCAAATTTAATTCCGGTACTTGACAGGATCCCTTCTAAATATAAGCTCGAAGCGTACAGGGATTCCGAATGGACCAGCCTGATGAATTTAGATTATCATTGGGACAGGATTCACTTAAATCGGGAAGGATCTCTTCTGTATTCACGTTTACTGGCTTCGCATCTACATCAGAAACTCAATTCGGAAGTGGTCCCGTCGGGGTTCAAGATTTTGAACCCCAACTAGTGGTTCAATTACAAAGTGCAATTAACTGCGATCATGAAGACGATCTATCAGCAAGCAATCACGTGTCTCAAGGGTGGTAATCCTTTTGTGCTCGCCACAGTAATCCGTACGTGGGGCTCCGCACCGCGGAAAGCTGGATCGCACATGTTGATCACACACGATAAGATACTGGGGTCTGTTTCCGGAGGTTGCGTGGAAAGCGATGTATTCAGAAATGCCAATGCAATCATCAATCAGGAGGGAAGTAAGCTGATTCATTATGGTGTCAGCGATGAAGATGCCTGGCAGGTGGGCTTGAGTTGTGGGGGCGAGATCGATGTACTCCTGGAAGTGTATTCATCAGGGAATGAATCAGAACACAAGTATTGGACTGCGATTCGTAGTGCTATCGAGAATGATTCCGGCGCAGTTGTATTTCATAATCTTGGTGATGACAATTCTCAAAGAAGAGCAGTTCAACCAGCCCACCACTGGGATAATGATCAAGCTGGTGAGATCGCAAAGAATGCTTTTGAGCGTCGCATGCACCAGATCGCAGAAATCGAGGGAACGGAATATTTTATTGAAGTTGTACCGCCACGACAGAAATTATTGATTTTTGGTGCAGCTCATATGACGGCCGAGCTTGTTAAGCTTGCCAGGCAATTTGATTTTGAGACGATAGTGATTGATCCGCGAAGTTTCTTTATGGACAGTACTAAAATACCTGACCAGCCGGATAAATTTATACACGCATGGCCCGCTGAAGTATTGCATGAGATTCCTTTAACACCTTATACGTATGCAGTGACGTTGAGTCATGATCCGAAGATCGATGATCAGGCGTTAGTACAATTATTGAGATCGCAAGTCGCCTATATCGGAGCGCTCGGAAGTAAGAAAACGCATGCCAAACGCATCGCCAGATTACAGGCCGCTGGATTTACGGAAGAAGAAATTCAAAGAATTCATGCTCCTGTGGGGATCGACATTCGTGCACAGTCAGCGCAGGAGATTGCCTTGAGCATCCTGGCTGATCTGATCCGGGAAAAGAATAAATTCATCCTATAATGGATAGGTTGAACGATAAACCGGAGTTATATCATCCTGATATCCTTGCCGCTGCACGTAATCCTGCGCGATGGCGCATGGAACATGATGCACAGTATATCATCAAAGCCTATAATCCTGTCTGTGGTGATAAATTCGAAATCCGGCTTGATGTCGATGGGGTAATTACAGACACTTCATTTTTTGGTTATGGTTGTGTCGTATCTAAAGCATCTACGGCCCTGCTCACTGAGATGCTTCTGAGTATGCATCTGGAGGAAGCGCGGGAAATGTTAGTCCAGTATGTCACGATGATGACTGATGAAAAGTATGAGCTGCAATCGGATAGTTCCTTCCTGCCATTCATGAATGCGCGCACATATCCTGGTCGTATTCAGTGTGCACTGCTTGGATGGGAATCCTTACTCAAAAATGAGCCATTTAACTCCTTCAAATCCACTTCTCATGGTTAAAACTGTCGTAAACAATTTCGTCGACCTTTTACCGTATCCAATTCAGAACTCCCTGAAGGCATATCGCAACCGTTCAAGACGAGGCTCAGTCATCAGGGAATGGGAAGCACGTGGCAAGCCACTTCCGCCTCCACATCAGGTGAAACAAATGGCCATCGAATATTATAAATCCCTCTATGGATTTGATATTCTGATTGAAACCGGTACGTATCTGGGCAATATGATCCTGGCGCAGAAAGACAATTTTTCTCGGATTTATTCTATAGAACTCGGAGAGCAATTATGGAAAAATGCCGTTAATAGATTTAAAGACTACGGGCATATTACCATCATGCATGGTGATAGCGGGAAAGTGTTAAACACCATTACCGGACCACTTGATAAACCCGCTATTTTCTGGCTGGACGGGCATTATTCAGGCGGTATCACAGCAAAGGGCGAAAAGGCATGTCCTATTCTTGCAGAAGTAGATGCAATCATGGGTCATCAAAAATTAAATCATGTTTTACTTGTAGATGATGCGCGTTGTTTTAATGGAAAAGGGACTTATCCGACCATTGAAGAATTGACCAGCTATATTCAGAATAAAAACCCTGGATACGTTTTGGAAAATAAAGATGACATCCTGCGGTTTACCGTTCCAAAAGAATAGGATGTTCAGGGGATTCGGTTAAAAAAGTTTTCTCCTTAACCCTTTTTAACCGACGTAATGAAGGAGGTAGCCTTTTCTTCAGCGTTTCTTCAGGGCCTCCACGGGCTGTTTATACTTCAGCGCAGCAGGATCATGACGCACTCCCGTCACCTGCCAGCTCACTTCGACATTGGGTTTATCTGTTTGAATCGTAAACTTGTTGTCACTAATCTTCTCCGCAATGATTGCCTGTGCAAACTGGCCAATACATGTCAATTGATACCGGAATTCCTCATTCAGAGCTTCAAAGTAATCCGGAAGGAGTACCTGTGCAAATCCATTTGCATCAGTCGTCACATTGCCGTTGTAGATATTCATCATATCAGGAGATTCGACGCATGAGTGGATGAGATATTTATTGTCAGGATCCAGCGGATGGTCGATTTTGAACATCTTACCACCGTTGACAGTGAGTATGCCTGTGATTTCCATATTGCCATCGCTAAATACGTTTCCGGTATTCATTATACTAAAGGGAGCACCGCCGCCATTTATTCTGAGAAAGGAATTTTCCATGCCACCGCCCAATAACACCCACATACTGGTTCCTGTAATAGGATCCGGAGTCATCCGATGTTCAATTGTATGTGACAGGCCACCATCTTCAGCATACCTCTCGTTGATAATTCTTGTCAGGATTTCACAATCTGTTTGCTTCCGCATCGGAACCAATCCTTCCCCGACGAATGCCAATTCATGCAATGGTCGTGATGCTTGGCTCAAATCCCAGGTGATATCGAAGAAACTTGTGGCACCCACATTCCCAGAGGAGATTTTCTCCAGCAGTTTTGGGGTAGCCTTATCATAGGTGCGGGTGAATATCACACTCTCAGTGAGATTGCCTCCTTTGCTTGTTGCTGTCAGCATTGGAAGATCGTAAGAAGTGAGGAAAATATTGTCGACACCTATGTTTCCGGATGATATCTTCTCTTCCAATTTTGGTGTCGCCTTATCATATGTCCGTGTCACGATGATATTCGAATCTAATCCGCCTCCTTTCCGCCGTTCTGTGAGCGCTTCTATGTCGTACGTAATGTCAAAAAAACTATTCACTCCTATGTTCTCTGACGAAATCGCCTCCTGCAGTTTCGGTGTTGCCTTATCGTAGGTGCGGGTAAATATCACGCTCTCAGTGAGATCGCCTCCTTTGCTTGTTGCTGTAAGGGTTGGAAGATCGTAAGAAGTGAGAAAAAAATTGTCCACATCTATGTTTCCAGATGATATCTTTTCTTCCAGTTTTGGTGTCACCTTATCGTAAGTACGAGTTAACAAGAGATCGAAATCCGGATCGCCGTGCATGATCGTCTCCTTTCCCAGTGCAATATCATAGGTGATATCGAAGAAACTGTTCACATCCACATTTTCCGATGATATTTTTTGCTTTAGTTTAGGTGTTGCCTTGTCGTAGGACAATGAAATGACGACATTCTCAGCGAGATCGCCTCCCTTACTTGTTGAGGTCAGTGATGGAAGATCATATGTGGTGAGGAAGAAATTGTCCACATCCATGTTTCCAGACGATATCTTTTCTTCGAGTTTTGGTGTCGATTTGTCATACGTACGGGTAATAAGAATGTGTTCATTCAGATCACCTGTAAATTTTTTCTCCACGAGAGATTCGAGGTCATAGGAGATATCAAAGAAGCTATTCACACCTATGTTGTCCGACGAAATCTTCTCTGACAACTTCGGTGTTGCTTTATCGTAGGTACGCGTCAATGCTACGCTTAAGTCCACATCACCGACAATTCGTTTTTCCGTGAAGCTGGTAATGTCGTAGGAGATATCGAAAAAACTATTCACCCCTATATTCCCCGATGAAATCTTTTCCGACAATTTTGGCGTTGCCTTATCATATGTCCGTGTCAATACAATCTCTGAAAGATCATTCCCATAGTCAATGCTTTCCTTTCCCTGGATGACATCATAGGTGAGATTGAACACAAAACTCGCCGGGAAATCATCTCCATAGAGTATTTTAATCCCATCTGTCCCGGAGGAACCAAAATTCGTGATGCGCATGTAGGGTGTATCCTCGCCAGGCTCAATGACAATAGCGGACTGAGGTCCTATGACCAGCGGCTTTCTGATGGAGATTCTCGGTCGGTACGGGGCGACAACGACATCACCAATGTCCAGCGTCATCCAATCTTCAGTCATGGAAGGAACATGAGCGACATGAAGTGCAGGTGTTACCACAAGCAAGCTCCTGCCGTGTGATACATTCCTTTCTCTCAGCATTGGCTGCCTGAACTCCTGTGCAATGGGTATGTTCTTCACGGTGAGTTGTGCAAGAATATCGTTGTTGATCAACGTACACATCATGCACGGCGCGATAGCAAACAAGAGGTGTTTCATGGCTAAACGAGCGTTTGAGGTTGACGGAAAGAGGCAAAGAACTTTCAGAGCAAAGTTTAGCAAAAAATCGGGATATTTTACGGGAAAAAAGCAGCCAAAGTGCCAGATTTCTTTTTTCGTTGGTACGGAAATGTTGTTTGGCGGACACCTGGGTCCGCCGCTACTTGCCCGGTTA
>DATDQA010000341.1:0-5591 GCA_035292505.1 Saprospiraceae bacterium
GGATGTGAAGAAGGGTAAAACCGGTAAAGCCGGTTAAATCGGTGAAGCCGGTTTGCACTTATTACTGATATTCCCGGTTTGACCGATTTCACCCATTTCTCCGGTTTCCCCGATTTCTCCCGATTTCATTGCACACTCATCACTGCTGCCCAGTAATACGGATGCGATTGAAGTCTTCGCGCGTTTTGCAGGAACATGCGTTTGGCTTCGCAATTTGCCGCTGAGACATCGCTTCCAGCTTTGAGTTGCTGATAGAAATAACTGGCCATCTGACCTGCCGTCTGATCATCGAGCTTCCATCTGCTGGCGAGTACATGACGTGCGCCTGCCGCGATGAAAGGTCGTGCAAAATTCAACGTGCCTTCGCCGCGCGCTTGTTTTCCGACGCCGGTTTCGCAGCCCTCAAGGAAGACAACAGAGGCATGGATCTCTTTACCAATAATGTCAGAGACCGTGAGTACTGATTCATCTCCGGGGAAGACAATGCCATGCCGTTGTCTTCCGGTGGTATCTGCATACGCATGAAGTCCCAGATGGAGAACATCATATTTGTTGAGGGCCAGCATAAAAGCCGGAATTGTGGCATTGCGATTGGTATGGACGGATACATTGGACTTACCAAAGACTTCCCTTATTGCGGCTGCTGCTTCTGCCGTACCCGGCATACCCTGATATTCTGAAATGTCGTGTTGCAGGTCATAAGACCGTACTGTATGCGTGCCATCTGAATGAATGAAGGCGGCAACATCGGAGATCACCAGATCTGGTCTTTGTCTCTCATGCACCCACGTCGTAGCTGAAAGCACATACCCGATGTTGTGTTCTTTGACGAGATAGGATAGTGCGTCAAATGCGTTAACGCCTTCAGTAGACTGATGAACCAGAATTTCAAACGGCAGCAATTCTAATACGCCATCCGCTGCAATCCACCATTGTTTTTTATTCCTGATCAAGGGATATGCATCCCCCAATACGCATTCAAAGACATGCTTCGCAGTGCGTGTATAGTTCAGGATATCCGTTTCATCCCATGCATTGGATGGTCTGGTCTGCAGGAGCCCATTCAGTGCATTAATTGCTTCTGTACATACCGTATTAAAATTTGATTTCGTCAGCTCAAGTGAATCAGATGTAATAATCAGAGTATAGAGTTGAGAGTCCCTGAGCTGATAACTGATTATTGCTTCATCGTCAGCAAGGATCTTTAATACTTTTGCCAGAGTAGTCCGATCTGGCTGATAGGACTTGCGATAGTACTCAGGGTACTTTTGTTGTAGGAGATTAAAATATGCCTGCTTTTGATCCAGGATAGGATTCATCTCCCTGGGATCATTCACAGAGAGCGCCGTAACTGTTTCTTTTTGGGTCAATGCAATCCCCTTATCAATCACATCTTGAGATACTCCCAGTTGAGTAGCCAGAGTCAATGTAGAGAGTTGAGCCAGAAGCATATGTCCTCTGGATTTTTCAAAACAATCAAATGCCTGATGCAGCAATACTTCTGCGGGTTTTTCCCGGTATATCTTATTGTACCAGCCGATCATGTATGTGTAGATGTCATGATTGAGTCGGGCATTACGTAATACATCGTGATCCGAAACTTTTTGCCTTGTGGTAATGATTGTACTGTCAATACGTGTACTCAACCTCAGGATTCCGGGAATAAGATCAGAATCAGAAAAGGCCTGAATGATATAATCTCCATAGGCAACATAATAATCGAACCACCGTGGATAATATTTGAGATAACGTATATCCAGTGAATCAGCCACATACCTGAGGGGCGATTGAAACATCATTTCTGATGCCCGCATGACATATGGCATCGCTTCTTTTACACGATTCCCGTCCTCCAGATAAAACATACCCAAGCCTAGTTGGGCGTCAATGTAACCTAATAGATAATAGAAGTTGATATCCTCTTCTTGTTCAAACAACATGATAGCCTCCCGCATTGATCTTTGCGCCTCGTCTGTATTACCAAGCCCGTAAAGGAGATATGCTTTGGCCCGATATAGGTCGCCATAGGAAGTCGCATATTTTTTTAATTGCGGAGTATACATAGGGATCTTGTCGAGAATTGCGAGCCCATGTTCTGGTGCATTGATATATCCGGGTATATAGCACATCGCCAGTGCGCAGTGATAGTCAATCAGGTTTGCAGTGTCTTCCTTAAAATACCTGTTCGTCAGTGTTAAAGTGGTGTCTACATATGTGTTCAGACGAGTAGCCTCATTTTTCTGCGCGTAGATGTAACACAGTGATGTATATGGCAGAATAACACCAGATGTCGTATCAATTCCACTACCTCGCAATTCTGCAATAGCCTGTTGCTGATATGTCTCTGCGAGATCAAAATCTTCTAATTTGCGATAGATTTCCCCAAGGTTATAGGCTATGAGAAATTTGTCATAGGGAGGATATCTCCATGTCTTGTGTAATGTTTCTTCTTTCTGTAGAAGTTCAATGGCCTCCTGTATGCGATTTGCATCAAAAAAATAATAGCTCCCGATATCCCTGTAGTACCTCTGCATCGATGGATCATCCCATGCATAATATGCACTCAGATACGCCAGTGCCTGGTCAAAGTATTTCCCTGCTGAGTCCGGCTCAGTTTGATAGTAGAAACCAAGATTGAGAGCACGCTGTCCGAGAGTCAGTGTATCGTCACGCAGTCCAGTCATTTCGAAGCTCTGAAGCATTTTTTGTGCAGGTGTAGAGTCTACAGGATCATTATCTCTGATCAAGGCGTAGCACCACATATTCTTTGCGCGATTTCGGAGAATGATGGACTGTGATGATGAATGTGAAAGGAAACTATCCAGCAGGCTGCGTACAGCTGCATATCTGCGCCATTGAATAAGACTGTCTGCTTGCTGGAGTATGAGAGGTAAGGTTGAATCTTGTGGCGGGTAAGGTAGTTCGGTCTTTTCTGACGCTATGAACAAAGGGGATTCTTTGTGCGACTGCCTGCACATGAAAAAAGTGATAATTATCCCGAAACCCAGTACACAAGAGGTGATCCCACGCATAGCCGATCGGAAAGTTAAGGGATCGGCGACGTAATGGGGAATGAATCGGGTTCAGAATCTCGCGGTTGTTATTAAATATCTGGCTGAGCACATGGATTCACTCCTACCCGCAGCAGCGGACGCACGCCCAAGGCGTGGTGTGCGCCTGGTTGCACATTCTGGCAGCATTGCCATTCTGAAATGCACCCCATCGTATTGTACCGGTGGCGCAAGTCGCCGATACTGACTATCTTCCAAAAGCAATGCGGGCACTATCACCCTTCCTCCTGTTCTGTTTGTTGTGTTGGCTTTCAAAATCCACGCAAGGACAACAACGAATTGATACGCTCCTGATCAGACAGTGGATTGATTCTGCCTGGGATTATTCGGATACCAAACCCGACAGAACACTGACATTCGGAAGACAAGCGCTCCGTGCAAGTCATCATACATATTACTTTGGTGAACTCAACGGACTTCAGACAATTGGCGAGGCATACTATACCCTGGGTCAGTTGGATAGCGCAGCCTTCTATTATGCCCTCGCTTTACAACGTGCGCGGGCGGAAAATGATAACAAAGAGATAGGAAACAGTTGCACTAGCCTGGCCAGTATTTTCCTGGAGTCGGGAGCACGCGATTCTTCACTTCATTATTATCAACTCGCGATCAATACTTTTCAGGAAGTCCGTGATTCATCATCGCTCTGTGATGCGTACCTACGCTGTGGCAATGTGTATAATACGATGGGAAATCATGACCTGGCAATTCATTCTTATTTGCAATCCATCCGTATCTGCGAGGCGATTGGAAACGATGAATACACTGCATACAACTATGGTTCGATAGGTATTGTGCATGATAAACAAGGCAACTATCCGAAGGCAGAAGAGTATTTTCTCAAAGCGTTGGATCAATTCAGAACGCTGAATAATATCTATGGCCAGGTAGGGGCCTTTAATAATCTTGGCATCCTATATAAAAACATGAAGGATTATCAAAAGTCCGCGGATGCCTATGCTCAATCCCTTATACTTGCTGATTCGATCGACAACAGGAGAGGAGTATTATCCGCCCATACTAATCTTGGTATTCTGAATGTGCAAATGGGTTTGCATGAAAATGCATTAACACATTGTAAGATCGGTCTCCAACTTGCACGTGAGTTCCAGGTCAAAGAATCAATTTCTGACAATCTCAATTGGATGTCGCGTGCACAAATGGGATTGGAAGATTATCCAAATGCGTTAATCAATGCTAACGAAGCGCTCATTCTTGCACAGGAAGTACAGTCATTGGAAAAACAGCGTGATGCTAACCTGACCCTTTCGGAGATTTATCAGGCCCTTGGCGGCTTTGATCGCAGTCTGGAATATTTTAAAGCCTATACTGTAGTAAAAGACAGCCTGTTCAACTCAGAGAGATCAAAGCAAATCAGTGAGCTCCAGACGATCTATGAGACTGAGAAAAAAAACAAAGAGATACAACTTCTTGAAAAAAATGCGGAGATCGACAGCATCCGTAAGACGCGTCTGTGGACTGGACTTGGTCTGAGTCTGATCGCAGGATTTTTACTTGTTTACGGACAATGGATGCGTCGTGTCCGTGATAAGAAAATTCATGTGCAGGAAAAGGAACTCGAAGTACAACGTCGTAAAACTGCAGAACTTGAAATGGAAAAGGTCAGCAGGGAACTCGATTTCAAAAAGCAGGAACTCGTCGCGAAGGCCCTTCAACTTGCTAGAAAAAATGAATTCCTCCAGTCGCTCAACACGGAGGTGGATAAAATGCGCAATGATACCGATGGTCCTGTCGCAGATTCGGCACGCAGGATATCACGTCAGATCAGGATGGATATCGAGTCCGAGGAGGACTGGGAGTTATTCCTCGCCAGCTTTCGCGAAGTGCATCGCGAGTTTCTGGACCGGCTGCAGCAGTCATTCCCAACGATTACAAAAAGTGAAATCCGTCTTGCCTGCCTGATGAAAATGAACCTCTCTGCAAAGGAGATGGCCGCCCTCCTGAACATCACCACAGACGGCGTCAAGAAAGCCCGCTATCGTCTCCGCAAGAAAATGGAACTCGGATCTGGCATAGATATTCAGGAATATCTTCTTGCTTTCCCGTACTAAAAGTAGCCTCCTCCTTAAACCTGCCTGGGTTATCACTCGCGCGACTCCACGCTGAACCTGGCAGATTAGACACTCTGCAAGTGCCCACGTTAAACCTACCTCCCCGCGCTAAACCTGCCAGGGTTGCATACGCGCCACCCTAGCGCTAAACCTGGCAGGTTAGCCATGCGCAATGGTGTAAGTGCAAGTGCAAGCTCAACCTCAAGTGCAACACCCTCACGCTTTCTCATCCGATTTGAATTGTGTCCCGACGCTCACCTTGAATTTGAGTTTGTGTTTGCTCTTGAACTTGCACTTGAACTTTTCCCCTCCAACCTTTCGCCTCCTGATCCGATTTCAATTGTGTCCCGATGCTCCATTTGAATTTGAATTTGCACTTGAACTTGCACTTGAGTTTGCGCTTGAGTTTGCGGCTTGAGTTTGAGTTTTTCCGCCATCCGATTTGAAT
>DATDQA010000342.1:0-4461 GCA_035292505.1 Saprospiraceae bacterium
CAGAAGTCAGGATGTGGAGGCATTGTACAACGCCATCGGGGATGAAGAGACAGGTACAGGCGAGTATGAAGATATCCTTGTCAGGAATCGGAATCAACGATGGATGGCAGGTATGCATGAGTTTATGAAAACCGGGCCCACCTTTTTTGCTGTTGGTGCAGGTCATCTTGGAGGTCCCAATGGTGTGATCCGGTTACTGAGGAAGGAAGGGTTTGTTGTCGCACCGGTGCTGGAACAGGGAGGACGCCAGGTGCGTAAATTTTAATCAGGCCCATTGATTGCGATGCATTGTTGAAGCATAATAGAAGATCAGACATGTATCAGACTGAAATATATTCTTTTCGGCGGTATACCTTTGTTTTTTTCACGGCTGCAATGAGCATTTTTTTGACAACCTGCAAGTCGAATCAGGAAAAGGTATCCGGTGATCCAAACAAGAGCCCTGCGACAACTCAGAATGATCGTAGAGTCGTAGTTTTTCCGACAGATTCCAGTAAACTTACGGGCATTATTGACTTCAACGCAGAGGTAGAAATTCTCGGCACGGGATTTATCTGGACAGAAGGTCCATTGTGGATTGGTGATCAACAGATGTTATTATTCACCGATGTACCTGCCAACAAAGTTTTTTCCTGGACAGAAAGCGAAGGTGTCAAGGAATACTTGCATCCCTCAGGATATACCGGTACCGCAACACCGTCCAAAGAGCCAGGGGCTAATGGTCTTGCGTTGAGTCCCGAAGGCCAGCTCCTGTTATGTCAGCATGGCGATCGTCGTGTTGCACGGATGGAAGCGCCGTTGCACGAACCCAAACCGGTTTTTACAACAGTGATTGATAGCTGGCAAAACAAAAGATTCAATAGTCCGAATGACCTGGTTGTCAATTCGAAGGGACAGATTTTCTTTACAGATCCACCCTATGGTTTGGATAAGCAGGCAGAAGATCCGACGAGAGAAATTGATTTCCAGGGTGTCTATCGAAGGGATCCGGACGGACGGTTGGTGCTCATTGTAAATGATCTGAGCCGTCCTAATGGGGTTGCCTTATCTCCCGATGAAAAGACGCTGTATGTTTCCAATTCTGATCCTGATCGCGCAATCTGGATGGCATATGCCTTAGATGAACACGGAAATGCTGTAGTACATGAATTATTTTACGATGCGACATCTTTAGTGCCCACACACAAAGGTCTCCCGGATGGTCTCAAGGTGAATCGCGAGGGTATCGTGTTTGCAACCGGCCCTGGTGGAGTATGGATCTTTGACCGACATGGCAATCCCCTTGGACGGATCGAAACGGGTCAGGCAACAGCTAATTGCGCGCTGAATACAGATGAGTCGGTGCTGTATCTCTGCGCCGATGATTATCTGATGAGAGTAAGACTGAAATCCTGATTTTCAATTCTCCATTTTCAATTTTCACTTGGCAAAATTTGAATTGGTTTTCAAAAATGAAAAAATTGAGAATCAAAAAGAATTAAGAATCAAGAATCAGGAATTAAGAATCAGGAATTATTCTAACAACCCTTTCTTAAACCGCTCCAGATTCGTCGAAATTCCGATATGCTTTGTACTGCCGGCGATGTGATGAGAAGCAAAGCTGTAGTCAATGGAAAACTGCTTGATGCGAATCCCTATGCCGAGTGAAAAGCCAGCAAAACTTCTCAGATTGCTGACAGAAAGTTCTTTTCGCCGCTGATGATTGTAACCGAAACGTAAGTGGAGGTTTTCATTTTTTCCTAGAAGGAACTCACCGCCGAAGATGAGGTGCCGGAATGTATTATCGAGGTTGCGGCTAAACCCGCTTTGTTCACGGGGAGCTTCTCCGATCACTGACGTCTCAGCTTCTTCAAGCGGGCTATCATAGAGCAGATCCCAGCGGTGCAGATTGTGCGCGGTAATGGAAAACCGGAAAGGAAGATGTTCAAGTCGCTTTGAGATACCCAATTGTACATTCAATGGCAGATCTTCATGTTCTCCGGAGTAAGTTGACAACTGGACGCCGACATTTCTCACGGCAAGAGCCAGGGTGAGTTTGCTCTTCGGGTCTTCATAGACACCACCTATATCGATCATCAGCCCGGATGAGCTATAGCTTTCGAGATTGGATTGGACAAAGCGTAGATTGGCACCTGCCGACATACGCTCGCCGAATTGTTTTGCGGCTCCTACTGTAAGTGCGACTTCACTGGCTTTGAATGTACCTTGCCTGTCACCGTATTCATCTGCAAGTGTGAATTCTCCATACTGGATAAACTGCACGCCCGCATGTGCCGTGATTTCTGACGTCGTAAAATGTTTTGCAAATCCAGCGTATCCGTCCGAGATCCCATCAAATAAGAAATGATATTGAAATGTCATGCTATGATGCATGGTCGCATTCAATGTGCCCGGATTGTGTAAAGCAAGGGCAACATCGCCATCACGCACTGCAATCAGGGATCCTCCAAGTGCTGCAATCCGTGATGAAGGTGCAAGCTCCAGGAAGGTGTATACACGTTCACCCCCGCGTTGACCTGTCGAGATGAATTGTATTGAGATCGAAAGGAAAAGCAGAATGCAAAAGCGAATAAAGACAGTGTATAAATTCAGCATGTGTATAAGATCAATTCGCCGGATAAATATGCAGTATTTCTCATGACTGTTGAAGAATATAAGGTCCGATTCCAATGTGCGAAAGGATGCACATCGCGTATTATTCAATCGGATTCGCATATAGGTTCAGCCCTACTTTTCATCCAGCACTCCTTGTGCAAGCCAGAGGGTTTTGCAAACACCGCGATCACAGAGCATTTTTCGTTCCAGCACACCATTCTCATCAAAGAGGTAGAGAGTATCATGTTCGAAATCACCCTCCAGGTATTGCCCCTTTGCCCGAAGTTTGCCATTCTCATGATATTCTGTAAACGGACCATTCTCAACATTATCTGAATAGGTCACTTCTTCGAGAATGCGACCTCCCGGATAATAGCGTTTCCAGATACCGAGCATGGTACCGTCCACATATTCTCCTTCTATTTTCACATCCCCATTTTCATAGTACACTTTGTATGGACCATCTAATGTGTCCTTCACGTAGTTTTCCACGATCTCAGGTGTGCCTTGTTGATTATAGATCGTACGGGGACCATGAAGCAGGCCATGGACATAGGTGCTCACTTCGGCAAGAGTATCCTTCCCGAAATATCTACGGAACTCCCCATGCCGGCGCCCCTCTTTATCAACTGTATAGCGATCGATCATATTTCCATCCCTGTCTTCCACCGTTTTTACCCGGTTACAGGCGAAGGCACAAAGAGTAATGAAGGAGAGCAGGGTGATTGAAGGGAAATTCATGATTTCAGCACAAGAACGTATTTATTTGCCGGTGATTGCGTTGTATAGTGCCATCCCCATGCTTGATTTGAGAACTTTGAGGAAAATAGGAGATCCTGAATGAAAATGCGCTACATCATATTTGGATTGTCTTGCCTTTTGTCAGCATCCTGTGCGGTGAGGCCGATAGGGGTATTTCACTCTGAAAGCGTACCACCCGTCCCGGACTATGGCGATCCTGTTACATGGGCGGCTTTGCCTTTCCAGAAAGATTCGGCTGATGTCGTTCCGGACATTGGATTACAGGACATGCAGGAGAATGCCAGGGCTGATGTGTTCTTTGTCTATCCAACGACGTATGTGGGAAAGCGAGGTCAAAAAGCCTGGAATGCTGACGTCAGGGATGAAAAACTGAATGTGCGGACTGATCGGACTTCAATTCGCAACCAGGCATCGGTATTTAATGGTTCATGCAGGGTATATGCGCCGCGGTACCGTCAGGCACATCTCGAGTGCTTTTATACTTTGAAACGGAAAGAAGACGCTACCCAGGCATTGAATCTCGCTTACGGGGATGTCCGTGCAGCATTTGAATATTACATCCACCATTATAATCAAGGTCGTCCCTTGATTATCGCATCGCACAGCCAGGGCACCCTGCATGCGGCGCGACTGATCCGTGAATTTTATAGTGGCCATAGTGAAATGCCGGAACTTATCGCTGCATACCTGATCGGAATGCCGCTGGAAAAAAACAATTTTGTCGATATACCGCCATGCGCGACGTCAGAGGATGTTCATTGCTTTTGCAGCTGGCGCACTGTTGATGAAAAGTACAGACCTAACCGCGTATATCCTGTCGGTGACATTTACTCAGTGATAAATCCGTTGACATGGACCACGGATTCCTTATGCGCAGCAAAATCGCTGAACATGGGTGCAGTGCTCAAAAAGTTTTATCATGGGTTATATCCCGGATTTATTGATGCACGCATTGAAAATGGACTCTTGCGCGTTTCAAGACCAAAAATTCCCGGCCTTCCTTTTCTGCCTATGCGGAATTATCATATTGCCGACTACAATTTTTTTTATGCCAATGTCCGTCAGAATGTGGAAGACAGGATTGGGGCCTATTTCAAGACATCA
>DATDQA010000343.1:0-3939 GCA_035292505.1 Saprospiraceae bacterium
AGACATCCGTAAAGGCAATGTCTGGTAATTCAAAGCTACTGCCATTTCTGATCGATAATCGAGCTTTGCTCCAATTGGTGGCTGCTTCTTTAGCTTCTTTATCGGTACAAGATTAGAGACAATCTTTCTTAATGGGTAAAATGTGTTAGTATACATAATTTAATTGATTGAATGATGTTGCAAATGTAAAAAGAAAGCGATGTAAAAAACACATTTTCATTTTTTTTTGGGGAGCTAGTCTGCGTGTCGGCAAAAAAATGAAAGTGTGTTCTGTGCGGTTGGTAAAAAATAAAACTTCATTGCGCTGTCTGTCCATTAGAAGAGCTATCAGTTCGTGTCGTATGGTTTTAAAAAATGTTCATTTCTTGCAGTCAGTTTCAAGTTGACAGGTCAACAATAGCATTGCAGGATAACTTATCTACACCTGTACCTGACTGCAGTGCCTCAAACCGCCCGTTTATTCATATTTCCTGCACGTTGTGCGTCATGCAAGTGCAACAAGCATCCAAAACGGGCAGATAACATCACCTTCCAATGACCACCTTTCCTCTATAGATCCTTGAGTCAGAGATTTTCAAACTCACCACATACATTCCCGCCGGCATACCCAATACCTTCACGCGCGGACTCCCCGGATCAAACTTCTGGGATAAGACTTGCGTACCATTAATATCCACAATCGTCAGTGTTCCTGCAAACTCCGACTGCACTTCGATATACTCATCCGCCGGATTCGGATACACTACAAGTTCTCCTGCATACTCATCACGTGTTCCGGAAGGGAGACACTCTCCAGGCAGATTCTCATCCATCCAATCAAGCCTTGCCCTGACCCAATTCCGCAAATAGTAAATCTCATCCTGATAGGTTGTGCCAATGAAGTGATTAGGCCACACGTATCTGCCAAGGATCGGCCAGCGCTCATAGTTCCTGCCGATGACAGGCGCGAAGACAAGCGCCATCGAATCGATATAGGAAAGCAGGACATCGGTATTCAGGACGTTGTCGCGCAAGACATCATATCTGCATCGTATACTGTTGGCAAAGGCAGGATCCTCCAAAAGCCTCGCCCACCACAGGGGAGTGTTGCCACATGCCCCGCTATTGATATACGCCCAACCAAAGGTGAATTCACAATTACAATAATTCACGTTCCCAAAGGCGAGATTGAAATCCCAGAGCGGACCTGCATGCAGGAGGGAATCGATGCTGTTGCGGTCTTTATACAGGAAGGTGCTCAATCTGTAAGCATCGACATTATGCCCGAGCTCTGAGACCAGGAAGAAATCAATAAAAGACGGGACGTCGATATAGCGCCGGTAGCCAAAGTTCGGATCCATGAATTGATTTCCATACAACGCGTCTTCAAAATCATCGACAAAGTTCTCGATATAAGCCCTCTGCAACGGATGCAGATCCGGCCCTTCGGGATCCTCATAGACAACCCTGATCTCCTCGTTCGGGAAGGTGCCTTCATGCTCTGACACAAAGTACGATCCGGGTCCATCATCGCGATCCACTTTGATGATATACCCTCCCGTGAGCTTATCGCCGGTGGTATCCTGCTCTGTGATCTTTGTAATGTTCACCCTGTTCTTATCCCGTTTGATTTTTTCTTCGAGACAATACACCCCCTGGTAGTCTCCATTGAGAAAGACTTCGCAGAAAACAGTGCGTGATGTATAATGCATCATGTCCCTGCCCAACTTATACGTCAATGCATCGCGGAGAAAGCTTTTATCCGTATAAGGTGCATAGAGGATCCAATCGTCTTCCTTTGGAAGTCCGAGTAAAGAGATCTCAAGGTCGTCGTCATTGCTATCACGCGTCTCAAAACCATAGCTCTTCTTGGGAAAGGATTGTGATGATGCACCGCGGACTTCGATGCCCATATCGATATCCAGTAATACCGGATCGGAGAGATGATTAGGCAGACCCTGATCATTGTGAATGATGCTGATCCGTCCGTGGATCTTCGGATCGTCCGGGATAATGTGCTGATCATCTGTCGTCAGGATCACAATCGGCAGGTATGTGGATTGAAAATCCGGAGGTGCCGGAGCATTGCTGCCAAAGGTGAGGCTCCACGCCAGCACTTCACCCGCATCTGCATACGCATACGTATCAAGAATGCGTAATGTCCACATGCCATTGGCGATATGATTATTATTGATTGTCCCGAGATTGGAAAACGGTTGGAAGAGACCGGTGTAGGGTGGTGTGCCATCCAGGATATGTGTAGCTGCATCATCCCTGAAGCATGTATTCATATATCCGTCCTGATCTCCTCCCAGCGTCGCGGTCAACATGATCGTCGTACCATCCGGAGCTGTAAGCCGGATATCGAGATCAGCCATCCATGAATGTGTGACGGTGAGACAGACTTCTTTGAGTCCATATTCCGGTGTCAAGGTCGGGGCAGTCAGATCGGCGATTTGCAGCGTAAACCCGATATCTGTGCCATCATCATTGACCGGGCCACCGGTGCCCTGGTAAGTCTGCGCGATTCCATTTGCCTGGAACATCCAAAGGAATAATACGCCGGCGATCTTTGAGAGGTTAAACATAAAGAGGTGTGTTAAAGAATCAATGAAAATGAAAATGAAAAATATAATGAAAGTGCGATCCGTTCATTTTAAACCTTGCCGATGTCGCTCACTCCAAATGGAGTTCCTTTGGTATGGGTACTAAGGTACGCCGCAAAGTTCTTTCCCCCCGCAACTCTCCCGCGCTAAACACTGGCAGCATTGTCCCTCCCTCATGGCTCGGCTAAAGCTGCCGGGTTTGCCTTCCATGACTTCATGGTGAACCGTGTAACCCGGAACACATATACTTTACTCGTCTTTTCTTGTGCCTATAATCATACTCCGCGGCTGATCTTCACCACCTATGAGATAAATGGTATTTCCTATTAAGGCAATCCCAAAACGGTTTCTCCATTCAGGAAAGGGCGCGAGTTTCATCCAGGTATTGGTCTGCACATCATATTTTTCGATAGGACCATACTCTGATTTTACACGGCCCGCAATGGCATATACTGCATTGTCAATATGCACTAGTCCGAAAAAACCGCGAGGGGTCGGCATCGACTCTTTTTGCGTCCATCGATCAGTCAGTGGATCGTATTCCTCAACAAGACCTGTTTCACCATTGTCAGTATATCCTCCGACAACAAGGATTCTATTGTTACACACAACCGCAGAGTGTCCGTGTCTTGCTGTCGGCATATCACATTTGCGCGTCCACATGTTTGTTGCCGGATCGTATTCTTCGAGGAGACGAAGATTCGTGCCTGAACTTCCATCATGTTGTGTGAAACCACCTATCACGTACAGCTTGCCGTGTAGTGCAACCGACGCGCAGCGACTGCGGGCAGAACTCAAGCTTGCGCCCGATGACCATGCATTGGTATTGAGATTGTACGCCTCTACTTTCGACGTTGCGGTATTGGATGTATTAAGACCTCCGCAGAGATAGAGTGTATTGTCAAGGATTGCTCCTGCCGGGAAAGCCCTTGCAGTCGGCATCTGTTGTAGTTCCGTCCATTTCCCATTTCGGACATCAAATTTTTCAAAGGCGCCTTCATTCAATCCTCCGACAACATAGACGTGATTTTGATCAGCGCATGCGACGTGATAAGCATAGTCATGAGAGGGCGGAGGACCATTTTCCCATTCAATCTGTTCGATGTGCTGAGACGGACATGATGTGAGGCTCAACACTAGTATTGTGACATTGATAGCAATGCGCATTTCTTAATCAATTAACTCAATTAACTCAATTAACTCAAGTTTCGGAACTCCAATTTTAATTCTTTTGTTCTTTTTGCTTGACCAAAAAGAACCAATGCCAAAGGCATGCCCTTGGCAAAAGTCAAGGCTGTGAATGCTTGTCTAACAGCGAGTAGGCTTGCTCTTCTGCCCGCGATCAGAGCCGTTC
>DATDQA010000344.1:0-10669 GCA_035292505.1 Saprospiraceae bacterium
GCTGAATGTCTGTCCGACAAGTAATCTCAGGCTTGCACGGGTTTCTGAAATGTCAGCGCATCCTGTTCGCGCGTTGCTGGATGCAGGCATTCAAGTCACAATCAATTCAGACGATCTGCTTGTCTTTGATCAGACGGTGAGTGAGGAGTATCTGAATCTGTATAATGCAGGGGTGTTGAGTGCCGCCGAGTTGGATGAGATCCGGGTGAAGGCTTTTAGGAATTAATGAGGACTTAATCGTATGTCAAATTATCAAATTACCTACTATCATTCAATAGAAAAGCAAAGGGTTTGACAATAATGCCAAACCCTTTTCCTTCCAGTAAAAAGATTTCTTACAACACTTTCAATAACGCTTCTTCAAGATTGAATCTTGGATTGATTGCGGCAATCTTGCCTTCACGATCGATGAGGAATGTCTTTGGGATACCAGTGACGCCATAGAGCTTAGCAGCTTTAGTGTCCCATTTCTCCAGATCACTCACATGATATTTCCATTTGAGATTATCCTTTTGGATTGCTTCGACCCAGCGTTGCTTTGATGATTCAACATTCTTCTTCAGTGCGTTTGGATCCTGGATTGTCGATCTGGCTCGTGAATCCAGGCCATCCAATGATACACTGAATACGGTAAACCCTTTGTCTTTGTATTTATCATACACTTGTACAACATGTGGATTTGCTTTACGACAAGGTCCGCACCATGAAGCCCAGAAATCTACTAGGACAACATTTCCTTTCAATTCAGACAAGGCATATTCCTTTCCATCCGGACTTTTCATGGCGATATCCGGGGCAGGCATACCGATCTGGATACGTTCTTTTGCCATTTGCGACGCGTATGCTCTTTCAACCTGTGCGATCAGAGTCCTATAGTCGTTTGTATATTCTGCACCAGGATATTTCTTTTCTAAATTAGCAAGTGCTTTCTTGTGTAAATCGATAAAATCCGGTGCATTCTGTAAAGTGACGATCGCAAACTGCATCGCGGCAAGAGGCTCCTTTGCGTTTTCAATAAAGTCTGTCATCTGAGGTATTTCCATTTTCCGTGCAACAAGATCAGCCATGGCGTTCCGGAATTCCGTACTGGCATCAGAACCCTCGACTGAGAATGCATATGCATCCAGGCTATTCAGAGCGCCGGAGACCGAAACAGATTTCTCAGAACCATCGAAAATCAGGAAGACTTTTTTCGCTCCGATCCGCAGACGATACACACCAGCCTCCACGCGTTCTTCAAACTTCATGGTGAATTTGCCATTCTGATCTGAATCGGCTTGCTGCATCACCATGGTTTGGTTGTTTGGTCTTGCTTTATCCAGGAATACCTTGAGGCCGCCACCTCCCGTGATATTTCCTGAAACGGTTGTTCCTGAAACATTGCCGACTGCGGAACACCCGTAAATCGCAAGTGCAGTCGCAGTGAGACAGTAAAGGAAGAAGGATTTCATAAACAATGAATTTTAATTATCTAAATATGTATGTAAAACATTACCATAAAGTTCTATCCATTTTCCGATATTTCCAAATGGGATACCATCGACATGGATATCTCCTGAAGTGACCTGTCCAAGGTAAACGACCGGGACTTTCTTAGATCTGAACTCCGCCTCAAACCGGACCTTGAGGCTCTCATGTACGCTTATCACTGCACGACCTTGTCCTTCGCCGAATAAAAACGCATCTTTTCGTATCGCATTGCCGATCTGGATATCAAAGCCGAGGTTCAGCGGAAAAGCAGATTCCATCAAAGCAATCATCAGACCACCTTCAGAGATATCATGTGCAGATGCTACGAATCCACTAGCAATAACGTGTCGTATTGTCTGATGCAGGACATATTCTTTTTCAAGATCGAAACAGGGAACGCGTGAATATTGCACTCCCTTCACCTGATGTAGATATTCAGAACATCCAAGATCATCTGTCACTTCTCCCACGAGATAGATGAGATCACTTTTTCTTTTGAAACCCAATGTGCACAACTGGCTGGTATCTTCCATGATACCAATCATGCCTATTGTTGGAGTAGGAAATACTGGTTCGGTGCTCTCTGCGAATACGGATTGATTGTAAAAACTCACATTGCCACCGGTGACCGGTGTATCGAATTTGCGACATGCTTCTCCCATCCCGCGAACGGCGTTGACAAATTGCCAATACACTTCAGGATTGTAGGGGTTACCAAAATTCAGACAATTCGTAATCGCAACCGGCAAAGCACCTGTGCATGAAATATTCCGTGCCGCCTCTGCCACTGCAATCATGGCTCCGATGTAGGGATCTGCATAGACGTAGCGTGAATTGCAATCTACTGTTGTCGCAATACCTTTCTTTGTTCCCTTCAGACGAATCACTGTCGCATCCGATGCAGATACGGTATTGAGATTGTTAGTACGTACAGTGTGATCATATTGTTCATACACCCAACGTTTCGATGCAATATTCGGACTGCTGATCAGCCTTCGCGTGATGGAAACGATATCTGTATCCACTGGAATCGAGGCTGGGTCGAATGCTTTGATATGCTTAACATATGCTGGCTCCCGAATCTCACGGTCATATACCGGCGCACCACCACCGAGTACAAGCGAATGTGCAGGTATAGCCGCAATGAGCTCACCATGTTGAAAATATTCGAGCATGCCGGTGTCCGTGACCTCACCGATTTGTTCGCATTCGAGATCCCATTTCTCGAACACTTTAAAGAGCAGATGCTCTTTTCCTTTTTTTGCGACGATGAGCATCCGCTCCTGGCTTTCAGAAAGCAGGATTTCCCATGCTTCCATATGCTCTTGCCTGGTAGGAACTTTGTCAAGGTCAATACGCATTCCGGTTCCGCTTTTCGCCGTCATTTCTGACGTGGAGCAAGTAATACCGGCCGCTCCCATATCCTGCATACCTATCATCGCTCCTGTCTTGATTGCTTCAAGACTTGCCTCGAGTAAAAGTTTTTCCTGGAAAGGATCTCCGACCTGTACCGCGGGGAGATCCTCAGCTGAGTCTTCCGTAAGATCGGCAGAAGCAAACGTGGCTCCGTGAATGCCATCACGTCCGGTCGCCGAACCCACGATAAAGACCGGATTACCCGGCCCATCCGCACGCGCGGATACCGTCTCACCGATTTTCACGATACCGACCGACATTGCATTCACGAGAATATTTTGCCTGTAACTCGAATCAAAATAAACCTCACCGCCAACCGTTGGCACGCCAAGGCAGTTGCCATAGTCTCCAATACCAGCAACAACGCCTTTGATCAGATGCTGCATCTGACTTGATTCAGGCAAGCCGAACCTCAATGAATTCAGGGCGGCAATCGGCCGGGCACCCATGGTGAAGATGTCCCGATGTATTCCACCTACCCCGGTAGCTGCACCTTGATAAGGTTCGATAGCTGAGGGATGATTATGAGATTCGATCTTGAAAGCACATGCCAGACCTCCTCCAATATCCACAAGGCCGGCATTCTCTTCACCGGCACCTACAAGAAGGCGCTTTCCTTCTCGTGGAAGGGTCTTGAGATATTTGATAGAATTCTTGTAAGAGCAATGTTCGGACCACATGACTGAGTAGATGCTCAACTCATTGAAGTTTGGCTGCCGACCGAGGATATCGCAGATGCGGACATATTCCCCGGGGCTCAAACCAAGTTGGAGCGCGGTGCTTTCATCGGCATTATGTACAGGGATGCTTGTTTCCATTTCAGGGCACAAAGATAGGCGATTGGGTTGGGCTTCTGTGGCTGATCAGGGTATCTTCGCTGTTAACGAAATGTTAGAGATTAACCTTCATTTACAGCCATTTGAGTGCAAAACCGATCGATAGGATCATGACCAATAAAATCCAGAGGATATCCAGATAATTCCAATATCGCTTCAGGCCTTGTAAATAGCCGCGACGATGATCGAAAAAGTATCGAAGTTGGTTAATATCTCCCCGATTCATCCAGATACACCAGAACAAAAACGGGATGCCCGCAAATACATGTAGTAAGTGTAGAGCAGATAGCACAAACAGAAAACTCCTTGCTTGCGACGCCGTGAGAGGGATCTCATGAAAAACTTGCGTCCAGCCCAGGATCTGAAGGATAATGAATACCAGGGTGAGGCATAAACAAAAGACCTGATACTTAACCATATGTCTGTAGCTCTTGTTGTCGAATGCCGAGAGACTTTTCTTCAAAACCAAAGTGGCACTTAGGAGCACTGGAATGTTGAGGAGAAATAAAATCGGTGGACGCGGAGCATCTACTCGCGTCGAAATTAATGTATAGAGATAGGCAGCGCACAGACCTGCAAATAAGGTGCTGATTCCCATGAGGACAAGAGTCAGGACAATTGCTCCGGGACGGATGGCTATGTTCTTACCTCGCATCTCTCTATACAGACATTGTCCATTACGGGAATGGTAAAATTCATGGCATCAGGAATCCGATGGCATACAGGCGATTGCAAGGTAGGTAGTATCTTTTCGTTTCAAAACTAAAAATACACAGATGAGAGTCGATCAGGCGGTGTGGGAACAAAGATTTTTTAACCCATTGATATGTGGGATGTTGAAAGGATGTGTATTGATGATTTTGATGCTGCCCGAAGTATCCGCACAACAAGTAGAGAAGATCAGTTTTCCTGTTGTACGTAGTGGTGACTTCATGGACTATCCGTTTGCTGGTGGGATGGATGCCCCTCAGTTTTCACAAGTTGATTTCAATCGCGACGGTCTGCAGGATGTGTTTGTCTTCGATCGTCAGGGCAATACGGCGATCCCGTTTGTGACCACATTCCATGAAGGTGAGTTTGGTTATGAGATCAAATGGGATATGTTAGAACATTTTCCGACACTTCAGAATTGGGCGTTGATGCTTGACTTCAATGGCGATGGAGTAGAAGACATCTTTGCGAGTACGAATGAGCCCGGAGTTCAGGGTATCGATGTCCATCGCGGAAGGGTAGAGGAGGGTAAACTCGCTTTTAAACTGATGACGTTCGATCTCGGTAATTTCGACGTACTCTATTTCAAACTTGGACAAGGGTTTACCCCGTTATATGCTGCCTGGATCGATGTACCGGCGATCAAGGATGTAGATGGTGATGGAGATGTGGACATCTTGTCATTCGATCCTGGAGGTAGTTATTTACATTATTTCAAGAATCTGGCATTAGAAGATGGTCTTGGCATGGATACGTTTTTGCTTGATTGGGAAGATGTGTGCTGGGGTAAGTTTTATGAAAATGCATTTTCTGAGGAAGTGGAATTAAGCCCTTCTCCAGGACAATGTGCATCTGGTATGAATAATATTGAACTTCAGCCACGTCACAGCGGATCTACAAGTTTTGCGTTCGATGTGGACGGAGATGGAGATCAGGATCTGCTGCTGGGGGATCTTTCATCTGCCCGTATCAAATTACTTATCAACGGAGGTACTGCGGATCAGGCATGGATCACATCAGTTGACGATGCATTTCCTTCCGCAGATGTTCCTGTGCAGATTCCTTTTTTTGTTGCACCATTTGTGCTCGACATCAATCATGACGGCGTTGACGATATTATTGCCGCAAGCAATAACACCGGATTTTCTGAGAATTATGACGTTACATGGTACTATCGCAACGATGTAACGGGTGGTGTTGGTGAATATCATCTGGAGGAAACAGCATTGTTTGTCTCAGAGATGGTTGATTATGGGAGCGATGCAAAACCAACCTTCTTTGATTACGACGCAGATGGGCTTGATGACATCATCATCGGCACAGGGGGATTTTACACAACCGAAGGCACACGCGACGCGCGTCTGATTCTTCTCAGGAATATCGGAACGGCCACTGAACCGGCTTTTGAAGTCGTTGACGAGGACTATCAAGGTTTCAGCGCATTCTCCAGTATTCCGACATGGGAGTTTGCACCAACCTCAGGGGATATTGACAAAGATGGTGATACAGACCTCCTCGTTGGCGAGCGTAACGGTGGATTGTTTTTTCTTGAAAATGTCGCAGGATCGGGTGAACCGGCAGTATTTAACTCGCCGGTATATCCATATGCCAATATCAATGTAGGAACGAGCAGCACTCCTTCATGCGTTGATCTGAATGGCGATGGCCTTTTAGACATCGTGTGCGGAGAACGTATCGGGAATAATGACAACGAAGGTCGTTGCAGCAATCTGAATTATTTCCAGAACATCGGATCACCCGGTAATCCACAATTTATTGCTGATCCCAGCCAATCACCGAATACGCAATGTCTTGGTCGGGTGATTTTCAATACAAATCCTGCACTACCAGAGTATAGTGCCCCTTGTTTCGTGTCTACGCCTGATGGCCTACGCCTGGTAAGTGGAAGTGAAAGTGGTGAGGTGAGGATTTACAAGGATGTCGAGAATGCAGGGAGCGAGCCTTTTACTCTTGAAGCGTCGGACTATGGGAGTATCTCAGATGGTGGCAGGATTGTACCTGCCTTAACTGATTGGGATGCTGATGGGTTCTATGAAATGCTTTTAGGAAATAAGCGTGGTGGGCTCACTCTCTATCACACAGATCTCAGGGTGATGTCGACAGCTGTCGACCGGAAGAATGAGCCGTCCGTTGCATCTTATCTGGTGCCTAACCCAACTAACGGAACAGTGCACTTACAAATTGATAATGAGGAGATCAGGGCCAATATTCAAATACGCGATTTGCAAGGCAGGCTCCTGGTAAGCATTCGGAGCTGCGGGAATGGAGATCGCATTGATCTGCCGGTCATTAGTGGAATCTACTTAACTGCAATATCGACTGACAATCAGATCTTTATACAAAAACTAATCGTCTATTGAAAGAAAAATACGCCAAATGGCGTTTTGTATTTGGATATTTGGCTATTGGGATGTACATTTGTGGTATCTTTTAAATGTCATAGTCATGATTCTCAAAAGACGCGATACCTCCCCTTCCACAAAAGCCACTGAGGCCTTTATGCCATATGGTGGCGACCGCATGGTTGCCCTATTGGGTGGTTCACAAGTCCTCTCGATACGCAGTTTGTCTACAGATCTCGAAAAGGGAGATTTTGTCCGTGAGGGAGTGACAAAGAGGTCGGCCTTGCACCTTCAGGGACTCCTGGGCCTCACAGCCAAGGAGATGAGTGCTTTGCTTGATATGTCATACCGGACTTTTCAGCGCAAAAATGACGATGACAAGCTTGGACTGAGCTCTACCGGGCAGCTCGTCGAGATTGCTGAGGTCATAGAGCATGCACTCCATGTTTTTCCTGGGCGCGAGCAGGTCATCGATTGGTTACATACTTCTCTAGTTGGATTAGGAGGAAGGAAGCCTATAGATCTCCTCGACAATTCATTCGGTATCAGGGCTGTTCGCCAGGCATTAGGAAGGCTTGAGCATGGAGTTTTTGCATGAGACTGTATCGGATTGCGAAAGCTCAGTTTGCCAACGATCTTTCAGGTAAAGGGGCTGAACTCTACGGAGGAAGGTGGAATAGTCCGGGTAATAAGGTCGTGTATTGCTCAAACTCCGCTGCATTGGCGCTTGTCGAAACGCTGGCATGGACATCATTAACCAATTTACTCTCAGCAGGTTTTGTTTTACTCGTGATTGAATGTCCGGTAAACAACCTGCGGGAAATTGCCTTATCGGATTTGCCACAGGGATGGAATATGCTGGATGCCTATCCTGTCACTCAGGGAATCGGTGATGCATGGCTAAAGGAGTCTAGTTCATTATTGCTGAAAGTGCCTTCCGCCGTACTCCCAATCGAAATGAATCTCCTTATCAATCCTCTTCATTCAATGATGTCTCAGGTAAAGATTGAAGAAACATTTGATTTACTTCTTGATCCACGTATTCTTAAACATATATCATCTGTGGAGTGAAGAAGGTACCATCAGTTTCGTGCACCGAAAATCAAACTTCCGATCCGTACCATTGTACTTCCCTCTTCGATTGCAATACGGAAATCTCCGGACATCCCCATTGATATCTGATCAAAAGACTGGTATACACTGAATACCTGATCCTTCAGCAAGTCAAATATCTTTTTGAGGCACCGAAACTCATTGCGGATTTGGGTCTTGTCATCCACAAAACTTGCCATGCCCATGACTCCGCGAAAACGCAACGCTGACATTTCTGTAACGCGCGATGCGGTGAGCTCTTCAACGAGAGTGACAGGATCAAATCCGTACTTTGATGCTTCCCGGGAGATTTTCACTTGTAAAAGAATATCTTCTACCTGCCCGACCAATGACGCTTCCTTTTGAAGAGTGCTGAGCAACCTGATAGAATCTACGGATTCAATCATCGAAGTAGAGGGGATGACTTGGCGCACTTTGTTTGTCTGGAGATGCCCGATGAGATGCCATTGAATATCACCAGGTAATAAGGCTTGCTTTTGCAGAAGTTCCTGAACCCTGTTTTCACCAAAAACGCGTTGTCCCAGATGATAGAGCTCAAGAATGGCTTCTGGAGATTGTGTCTTGGAGACTGCTACCAGCGTCACACCCGCTGCATCAAGCTCAGATTTTAAGGTGCTGAAAATGTGATGCTGTATCATGAAAAAAGTACCGACTTTGACGAAGTAGGAATTGATTTAATACTAAATTAACAATAGAAGTTGTAAACAAGCCGTTAATCCAGATCGTCTGAATAAAAAAGCAAAGGTCATGGAAAACAAATGGGAAATCCGGGAGCGCAAAACAAAACGCATCGCTCTGATCATCTCCGTGCTCTTGCACCTGGTTGTCTTGATTGCGGTAACCAGCAACACAGGAAAAAATGTGAAGAATTCCATTCAGAATATGTTCGAAGAGGGCTTTGGAGGCCGTCAATCACAGGATGAAGCTCAGGCCGATATAAAAGTCTAGCTGACTTCAGAAGAGGCCATGTAGCTGACTATCTACAAGGTTGATCACTCTGCCCAGATCTTCGGGTTTACCTTCAAAATCAACTTCATCTGCATTAATGATGAGTAAGGGACCCTCCTTATAATTCTGAATCCAGTTTTCGTATTTGGTATTAAGGCGTTTAAGGTAATCGAGACTCATATTGCCCTCATAATCTCTTCCCCGGTTGTGAATATGTGATACCAGCGTGGCGATACTTGCTCTGAGGTAGATCAATAGATCCGGTGCGCTGATCTGCTGTGACATGTTTTTGAACAGGTTGAAATAATTCTCAAAGTCCCTGCGAGTCATCAAACCCATTTCATGCAGATTCGGTGCAAAGATGAACGCATCTTCATAGATCGTGCGGTCCTGGATCACAGTCACGTCACCCTGGCGGATTTCCAATACTTGCTGATATCTGCTATTCAGAAAATAGATCTGCAGATTGAAAGACCAGCGCTCCATATTATTATAAAAATCACTGAGATAGGGGTTCACCGTGGCGTCCTCGAAATGCACTTCCCAACCAAAGTGTTTGGCAAGCCGTGAAGACAGGCTTGTCTTACCGGCGCCAATGTTACCGGCAACTGCGATATGTTTGATACGAGAGGTGGACGACTTCGGCATGCTCATCGACGGCAAATTACGCACGAAACCTAAAAACCCAGGGTTTAATCTTCTTCTGTATGCAGGATGAGAGTTCCTGCTTTAAAAGGCTCAGGATTTTCCTGGTCTGATTCGACAAGCCCGTCCCTGAGACGAATGATCCTATGTGCGTAGCGTGAAATATCCTGCTCGTGTGTTACCAGAATGATGGTATTCCCATTGGTGTGAATTTTCGCAAGAATCTCCATGATCTCAAACGAAGTCCTTGAATCCAGATTACCGGTAGGCTCGTCCGCAAGGATGATAGAAGGGTCATTGACCAATGCACGTGCGATTGCCACCCGTTGACGTTGTCCTCCCGAAAGCTCATTGGGTTTGTGATCTATACGATCACCAAGGCCGACGGCATCCAATACTTCAGTAGCTTTTTGAATGCGCTTTGATTTTCTGATACCTCCATATACAAGTGGCAATGCGACATTTTCCAATGCAGTCATCCGGGGTAAGAGATTGAACGTTTGGAATACAAAACCGATTTGCTTATTGCGTACTTCAGCCAAATCAGCATCACCCATCGAGCTGACATTGACGCTATTCAGGAAATAGTCACCGGTCGTCGGAGTATCCAAACAGCCTAAAAGATTCATCAGTGTAGATTTGCCAGAGCCTGAAGGGCCCATTAGCGCGACGTAATCATTCTTAGCGATATCCAGGGTAATAGACTGCAATGCGTTTACCCGGGTAGATCCCATGATGTAAACTTTGCTCAGGTCTGTCACATGAATAATTGGTGCAGTGGTCATATTATTGTTGTAGCAGATTTCGGATGAATCTCTGAATTCTCAAAAGTCGGCACAAGATAATGATGCCGGCTATACAAGCGGCAAGAATTAGACGCAGTGCACTTTTTCTCTGTTAAGTATGGTTTCCCGGAGCACACAATTCTTACAGCTCAGGTATCTTCACAGCATGGCATTTAAAATTTATACGAAAACAGGAGATGCCGGCGAGACCGGCCTTTACGGAGGCACACGACTTCCGAAACATCACATCCGCATCGAGACATATGGTACTGTTGATGAGCTCAACGCCTATGTCGGTTACCTGTGCGAATCAGTAGCTGATACCGGGGTCCGGGAGTTGCTGATCAAGATTCAAAACAACCTCTTTACAATAGGAGGGATG
>DATDQA010000345.1:0-13360 GCA_035292505.1 Saprospiraceae bacterium
TGTTTTAGATTATCCAGAAAAACAAAAATCTCATGTTGCACAGCAGATTTCCCTATCCTTAGTGTCCAAGATAGGGAGAATGTAACCCATGGGGGGCGGAGTATTTGAAACGTATATAAAAGAGATTGCACGAAGCTCAACAGCATCGAAATCAATTTCCGTTGGCTTTAGCCAACGGATAAAGGCAACGGTAACCCACTCCGGGGCTTCAGCCCCAAACGAATTCGTACAAGAGCGCAATCTGTGATACACACTTTTGAAACAGAATGAGTAGGAATTTCTTAGGCTCTCATAAATTTCTGATGAGTGTCGATCGCTAATTGGTGGAAACTTACCGAGTGTCTCCTGCACTCGGAAGAAGGTAACTCCAAAGACATTACATTAGTATGATACCAGCACAAGTTTACCTGAGTCGATCAGATCCCCATCTCTGTCTTCGACTCTCCATGCATACAAGCCTGGAGTTTCATTCAGCATGATCACATTCTTACCAGGTTGCAGAACTTGACGAGCTACTCTTCGACCATGCATGTCGAAGATCTCTGCATACCTATCATAGATATCTTCTGACAAATCAAAAATGACATAACCAGCCGTGGGATTGGGATATACATTGATTTGAGCTTGTTTTCCGTATAGCTGATCGAGCAGTGACGTCGTCGTGCAAAGTGTATCAACGCATCCATCCGCAGTAATCTTAAGAAGCCAGCCATAGGACCGCCATACACCATCCGTCGGATGTTCACTGTAACCTACTGCATAAATAGAACCGGTAGGTGCTTCTGCAATTCCGCTCAGATAGCTCTTTGAGAAATATTGCGAGAAGAAGGCGGTATCCTTCATCTCCCAGACGCTATCTCCATCCTCATCCAGCTTTACAACTCTGCCATAGAGAGTAAGCACCGAGTCTGCCGGTCCATTATCCGTCACCGTCGATGTCGTCCCTGCCGTGATCCAACCTCCATCTCGCGATGGGATCATCGTAAATGCTTCGTTCATGTAAGCATATGGGCCGATCTCTTTGCGTACAAGCAGATTCATAGAACTGTCGCGGCGAATGAACATTGGTATATACACCAGATACGGCGGATCAACAGGATAAGTCGTTGGGCGATAAGTATGAGAGAGATAGGTCCAATCACCATTTGCCTCTTTGTGCAGACTTTTAACCGTAACCTCTGTCGTATCAGGATGCATCCATTCCCATTTCTTATTTCCCAGGGAATCAATAGCGAAAATGTAAGATTTCGAGTCTTTGACACCGCCGATGACATATTCATTCTCATTCACCTCAACTATGGAAAATCCTATTTCTCTCAATCCATTGACACCGTAGTATTTCAACCATTTTTTTTCTCCATCCGCAGTTGTTTTTAAGACGAATGCATCGAGGTCGTAGTTAAGTCTGGAAGCCCAGCCAGTAAAGATGTAATCACCATCATAACACTCAATAACAGAGTATATGCTCGTACTTCTGTCGGACCCATAATCATACTGCACAAATGAATCCAAAATACCCTCGTTATTAATTATTCCTATTCCACTCCTAGCTTGCCCTATAAGATCGACTGGTACGACGATACCTTTTCCATTCTTAATCATTGCGCCTCCCGGTTGACTTGATAAGTGGCTATCTCCCTTTGGATCCTCTATATTAATCCATTTAAGAACGCCGCCCATGGTATCCAGTTGAACTATGAAGCACTTCTGTCGAGATTGCGTGTCGAAAAATATTATTCCATAAACATTTAATGAATCATTGTAATATCTAATCGCCAACATGGACTGCGCTACACCATAATCATACGTCTTATTATAACCACTTTGGGCAATATTATTTATTACAAGAAACAACTCAATCGATAAAATTAGAATTGACTTCATCCTTATATATTAAATACTGGGAGAGGCGAAATTTCTCCTCTCCCAGATTGAAATCTTATTTTTTCATACTTTCAGAGATTACTAAGACACCAGACTTTAACCGTGTCTCACCTTGCTTAATCAAATAGATGTACACACCATCTAGCAGCACAAGCTTAATCGTATTGCTTCCTACGATCAGATTACTGTTCCCAATTTCCCTGCCCATCATATCGCTGATCTTCAGGATTAACGGTGTGTCCTCAGAACTATAAGCAGGAACATGAACAATTATCTCATCCCCATTTGATGGATTCGGAAAGACAGTTCCCTCTGTACCTGAAATGGTCGGGTGCTCAGTATTCGGTGCTTGAATATATGGCTCTTCCTCATCCGGCAAATAGTACTCAGGCCCAAAGCCGTAATCATAATAACTAAGAATACCTCTTGCCAATGCAGCGGAATGTCCCGGATATGTACTGATTTCTTCAAGGTCTTCGAGATCTGCTGAAGTGAGATTATCTATCGACCGTGCATCGAGGATGTCGTAAATATCCTGTATGTAATCAAGATCATCTTCTTCGTATTGTGAAAGGTCGTAGAAATTCGGAATCGCAGCCAATAACTGACCAGCGGTCGTAAAATCCCCTTTGGATGCAAAGTACTTTGATCTGAGTATCTCACCGACAGGTGTCAGCAAATAATGATACCAAAGGAGGAGGCTATCATTATTGAATGTCAGGGTATCCTGAAGATAATGCTGGATCACACGCATGGCGGCACGGTCCATGATGAATTTGTATGCAGCGGCTGTATCCCATTCTTCATTATTTACTGCATCGTAATACAATGGTACGGCAGTGAGATATTCTTCTTTATCTTCCCCAAGGTCTGTTATACAAGGAGGTATACAATATAACTCCTCGCAGTCATTAGGTGGTCCTGGAAATATATTATCAATCCCAGCTCTGGCGTCAGGCTCCTGGTCAGGATCCCCATCGTCATACCAGTAATCCACTCCTGACGTGCCATAATTCGCGAAGTCGCCATCGGTTTGATTGCCGGTACTTGCAAAAACATTGCCGGTGGCATAGTTACCTTGCAATGGAATGAGCAAACCCTGGTAGGAATGGATATTGTTTACAACATACCCGGATACCTCTTCATCCGTAACATAGAAGTCTTTGTTCAGGGTAGCGCTGTTTGCATTACAGAAATATTTGAGGCCCCCGATGGGGATCGGCAGATGAGAGAATCCGTTAATACCAAAGGCTTCATTCGAGATCGTGAGGCCGTCGAAGGTATTCCGCCTGATCAAATTGTCTGCTGCCCCCAAATTATCTGCAACGATGCCAATGGTATGATCTGCATTGCCGTTTGACGCTTCAAATTCATTTTCTTCCAGGACGAACCCGCTGATTCCGCGCCGTACGATGATGCCAACTTGTCCTCCTTCATAGAGTTCCCAATTGAGAACATCGGGGTCAGGGAGCTCTCCCATATTAAAATGATTGAAGTGCATCGTACCCACGCTCACGCCATCCACGATGATACCATTGTAGCAATCAGTGAAGTCACTTTGGCTCACTTTGAAAAACTTATTCTCCAAAAAAGGAAGGACTCTCACACCGACTCCCAGACCAGTAAATGTCGATCTGTCATAGGGCGGCGAAGCTCCTGCTGTGATCGCACTGACAGTAAATCCCGAATTGATTGCATAAATACCATAACCATAGTCGAAATACGCATACTGTTCAGTCAGGTTCCTTAAATTCCAGAAATCCGTCCCGTGGATAAGAACGCCATTTACCCGATTGAGTCGCATGTGCATGACAAATTTGGAATCCAGAATGTACACATCATTAATACTAAATGTACAATTTCTGAAGGACGCGCGATAGTCGCGAGGATCTCCTGTCACGGCAAAGTTTGTGTAAGGACCGAACTTGATGCCAAACCGATTGTTGAGGAAAGTAGTGCTGTCACATCTGATTCTACCGCCTGTATCATCCGCATCTGGCCCATAAAGCTCAACAGCAGTCCATGCATTTTCAATGTGCGAACCCGGATATCCACGCAGGCTTCCATGGTGGTAGACTCCGGCAGTGTAGTCATAGTACTGGCTAAAGGTGCTATTGCCATAGACCTTTACCCCATTCCAACCGTCATTGCATGCAGAGGTGAGAGTACCGTAGAGCATCAGTTCTGCATTTGGTTCGATGATCAGAACTCCATCAGGGCAAAATGATAGTGTTACATCCGCAGCAACAGTGAGGGTTGCACCGGCTTCGATAAGTACCTCCTGGAATCTGCCTTCGTTGGGAACATTTGCAGATGTCCATGTAATGTCGGAACTGATCGTAATATCGTCACATCCGGGAATGATAAACTCTGTTGTATCATTGAATATGATCATACTGTTGCAATCCGCAGCATAGACAATGATCTCATATTCGCCACTTTCATTTCGCGGAATACAGTACGTCACAGATGTGATTTCCTGGAGAATTGTATCATGTTCAGTTTCACCATCATCGATTACGATAGCTATTTCACATGTTCCCGAAGACCTTTCTCCGCAGCAGTCGTATATCGCGCAGTCATCATTGACATTGATAGAGACACAAAGCATGTCACAATCCGCTTCACTGATCTCTATGTCATATGCCTTGCACATCGAGAAGTTGTCGACAACCGCGTTCGCAGATGCACTTGGAGTCCCTGTGAACATTGGAGTACCGAAGAACACGGAAAAAATGAGATATGGATACTCGGTGACATGATCTTATCTCCATTTAAGGCATAGTTGACATACACGGACATTGCATTACAAGTAAATTCTTCGCCGGTGATCTCCACATACCCTAGCAAATCTGCATTACTGAAACTCGTACTGTTTGCAAGGTAGGAACCTCTTACGATCAAATAGACTCCTGGGTTTGTTGATGGGTCCGGAGTAAGCGGGAACAGATCCAGATTAATCATGTATTTATCCAACGTTTCATCCCCAAATACGGGATTGTCAGTTGTCGGGTTGATAGATCCACCGGTGACGTCACCAATAAACATACCCCTTTCGTCGCCACATACATCGTATGAATTGCAGTCATAGCTTACCCAGGCCTCATCTTCGTCCACGCTCATTGTCGACGTCCAGTTCCACCAGTCATCAATACACGAGACATCTTCATGTGTGCAGTTTGTAGCAGAACAAGAGCTTGATGTTTCAAATCCTGGATTATCAAAATCCTGCGCCACGATAATACAATAGCTAAATGCAACAATTGTAGCAAGGCACATAATCCTGGAAATTGCAGGGCGCCATATCACAGTCCGATAGCTAAGATTCAGGTACTTGAGTTTCGTAAAACTGTTCGTAAAACTGACTATTACAAAATTGGGGGTGGTGGGGTGATGATTTGCAGTTAAAGTCTTCATGATAAAAAAATTTGACGTGAAAAGAAAAGAGTAAACCAATGCCTCCCACATCACTTCCGCGTTTTAGCAGAAAACGTAGGTAGGCAAGCTCAGGGTGAGGTTTTAACGGAATGTAGATGGCCTATCATAGACTCAGGCACTCATGCATGATATTGTCTTTGTCTATGACAACACAAAGCGATAACCTGTCTCCTGCAGGCGCATGGCAGGAGGCCAATACAGCGGGTGTTCTTTATAGTGAGATATTTTGGGCGGGGTGCAGGATAGGTTCAAAGAAATATGATGCAAGCTGGCACTTTCTCAGATAAGATACAAGAGCAATAACATGCAAAAACATGCAATTTCAAGCAATTACGTGCAGCTCTGTTCAATTAAGAACACACCTGAGAGAAATGATTTGGAAATCATTCATCCTGAGAATACGGATGTAATGGGATGATTTCGCTTGGACTGATATATAGCAATAGGAGGACCAAGGGCCTCGTATATCTTCATCTGCTCACGTGGCAGGATACGTCCGGGCAGAAGAACAATATTTGCCTGTTCAAGCTTTTTGTTGAAGAGACGGACATCCAGGCCATACTCCTCCGCCATCTGACTCTTGGTCTTGGAAATAGCCGGATCGGGTAGGCGCTGACTCATAGATCGATTTTTGTTATGAGAGCTTAAAAAACGTCCAATACCCTCTTGTCCGGGTGTTATCTGGAGCAAGAGGATTTTAAGGGGGAAGCTCAGACTTTGGGAGTTATTACCAATAAAACGTGGTCGTCCTATCGAAAGTATTCGCTACGTCGCGGTCAGAGGGACAATAACCACGATTACATTAGCATGTGTAATGAAAAGAAGGATTTGTGCCAGTTATGGCAGAATTCAGCGATCAATCGGACAGCATCTTCATTCGTGACTCATGAAAAGGCAACATGTCCCTCCCTGCCGCGTTCCTTGTCTGAATCTAACTATTTTTCGACATTATGCTTGTCCGTACTTGTATTATCCTGATTGCACTCTCCCTTGGTGCCTGCAGCTTCACCCAAAAGATCAGATCTGGTGCAGATGCTTTCGCAGTGAAACAATATGCCATCGCTGCACAAATGCTCCGGGACGAGTACGATCTCAGTGAGCGCCTGGAGGATCGCGCTACACGGGCATTCATGATCGGCCAATCATATGAATACATGCGCCAACCAGAAATGGCAGCGCCCTGGTATCACAAAGCCTATGAACATCGCTTCGGCTCTGCAGCCCTGGAAAGATATGCCGAGACATTGCGTCAATCTGAACACTATCCGGGAGCGATCGAGGCTTACCAGGAACTGATGGCTACCGGCACTGACGCTCAACGCTATCGTGGATTGATCACTCTATGCAACCAGGCGATTCAATGGAAGAAAGACCAGGTTCGCAGCCCGTATCAAATCCAGGTTGCTGAGTTCAATAGTCCCGGTGCCGATTATGCTCCCTATGTGCTTAGTCCGGAATTGCTCCTCTTTACCTCAGATAGAAATAACAGCACTGGAAATACGACCTACAACTGGACAGGCAGAGATTTCAGCGATCTCTATACCGTCAATACTTCCACCGGTCTTGTGCAGACTTTTGATCATGTCGTCAACACAGCAGCGAATGAAGGCACGATCACCTTTACCTCAGATCGCACTGAAATGTATTTCACCCGATGCTATGCCGATCGCGAGTTTGACAGCTACTGCAAACTCATGATGTGCAGGCTGCGTGGTGCCTCCTGGAGTGAAGCGGAAGTGTTACCCTTTGTCCAGGAAGGAATCAACTATGGTCATCCTGTCATCACAGGCCATGATAGTCTTCTGATCTTCTCCTGCAACGATCCGAAAGGAGCAGGGGGATTCGACCTGTACTATAGCCAGCGCACCGCGAATGGCTGGGATATACCTGTCATGCTCAGTGAGCGCATCAATACCCTGGGCAATGAACGCTTTCCTTCAATGAATAAGGATACGCTGTACTTCAGTTCCGATCATCATCCGGGTCTTGGTGGTTATGATATTTTCAAAACCTATGTCGATGCGCAAGGGCAATGGTCACCGCCCTTCAACATGAAACCACCGATAAACTCCGGATGGGATGATTTTGGATTTGTGGTTGATACATTCACGGCGCATACATCCGGTGTACTTGAACAAGGATATTTCTCTTCTTCGCGCAATGCAAAATCAGGTGACGATATTTTCTCGTATAAAAAAGTGATTCCTCCTCCCCTTCCTGACTCCGATATCGTAAAACCCAAAGAACCTGCACCAGTGAAATACCAGGTCTATCTCGCCATCAGGACAATGGAACCTGTATTTGCAACGCAAGGTGATCCCAACAGTACACGTACAGGGAAGAAAGAATTGCCTGCCACTGCAATCCTCATCGGTGATGGTCCGATGATGCATAGAGAAAAAACGGATGAAAATGGAATGCTGGTCCTCGAGCTGGAATGGGATAAGTCATATGAGATTCAGGCACGGCGTGCGGGATATCTGAATCAATCGCGCGCAATGAACACATCAGACATTGTGAAGGATCCGGCGAATCCTGTGTTTACATACAATATGGAGATTGTCCTGGAGCCCATCTTTGAGAATACCGAAGTTGTATTGCAGGACATCTACTATGATTATGACGAGTGGTTTATCCGTGATGATGCAGAGCCGGCGCTTGAGTCACTGGCAAAAATGTTGCGTGAAAATCCACAGTTGCGCATCCAATTGAGTTCGCACACAGATTGTCGCGGTGAGGATGCATACAACCAGGATCTTTCACAAAAGAGAGCGCAGTCAGCAGTCGATTTTCTAATTGCACAAGGTGTTGCTATACAGAGATTAGTTCCCGTGGGCTACGGTGAAAGCAGACTCGCTATTGATTGTCCGTGTACAACATGTTCGGAAGATCAGCATCAGAAAAACAGGAGGACGACGTTTAAGATCTTACCCAGGGAATAGGCGGCAGTCTTCAGTCTTCAGTCTTCAGTCTTCAGTCCGAGACAATGGACTGTCGGTTGTTGGCTGTGGACTGAGGACTGGTGGACTGAGGACTGCGGACTTTGGACTGTAGACTGCAGACTGTTGGGTGCGGACTGAGGACTGAGGACTGGTCTCTTATTCAACTCTTCTAAAGGCTTGATCCTTAAAATGCAGGATATGTATCGCATGATTCTCCAGGTAGTTGGGAACGTTCTGTTTTTCCGGAATTGGATTTCTGTAGACCGGAACAAGATCAAATACATCTCCTGTCGAAGCGTGCAATCTGTCGGAAACAAAATCCAGAAAGCCTGTTCCATAATTATTCAATGCCTCTCCAAGGAAAAGCATAAACTCAAAAGCCTGATGCGCTGCGGGTTCGGGGAGCGTACCATATTCCTCCAAAAATCTGGTATGAAACGCACGCACATCCGGGTCCGATGGATCCATAAAATGTGCGGTACTCACATGTACATTTGCACTCTCCAGGTAGTCAGAATTGAGTTTGTTGAAGGTAAGCCATTGCGGCATACCAAAGACAAAGACTGTCCCGGTTCCCTTTTCTGCATGTAGTTTCCGGAGAAATGCACTCACAAAGTCTTCATCATTGCGTGAATAGTACGGCATGATGAATACGGTAGATCCTTTGTGCGCAATCAGTTTATTTAACAGAGTTTTGTTCAGATTCGCGGATGCGTCATCGATGATCAATTCTTCATAAGATGGTAATGCGGTATTCTTTGCATGGGCATCGCGAAACAGATTCAGCCTGTTTTTTTCCCGCACATCGTTTCTTGCGACCATATAGACTTTTGCATCCCCCATGTGAGTATCGAGATAGTCGACTATCGCAACGGCATGTGCTTCCAATCCGGGATTGAGCTGGATAAACCAGGGATTATCCGAATCAAGTGGTATGCTTGGTGTCCAGGGAGAGAATACCGGGACCTTCTTTCGTGTCGAAAACAATGCTGCATCGCGGAGACTTTCCATTTCGTAAGGACCAACCACTGCGTCGACATGATCCAGGCTTTGAATCAGTCTTTTTGCTTGTTCCGGAGAATCCTGCGTATCGTAGACGCTGGCAGAGATGCGTAATCCGCGATCAGCCAGGTCCTGCAACGCCATCTTCACTCCACCATAATAGTGGAGAAAGCGGCGCACCTTCGGATCAATGCTCCCCGTATAAGAAGGATTGTCATCTGCATCAAAGGGTATCAGAAAAGCGACTTCGTACAAAGCCTTTTTACCAGTCTTTCTCTCATCCGAAGACCCGATAGGTATGGTTTTTTTATCCTCGCGAAACTCGATTGTATCTACCATTTTTTTCGGATCCTCGACGGGTTCGTACTTGCCGGTAGATGGATTGTACACGCGCGGTGCATCTGTTTCTTTCTTTGGCTGATCATGTGGTGTGGTCCTCTTTTGTGCAGGCTTGACACTAGAACAACCGACAGTCAATAGGAGAACGATGCATAGTATGCCCGCGAGAAAATGATGCAATTGTATTTGAATGCGTTGATCCACCAAGTAAGGTTGTTAAATTCAGAATAAGTCAAAATGTAAAATGCAAAATGTAAAAGTCAAAAATGAATCCTCTTGGTTTTCGACTTTTACATTTTACATTTAGCATTTTACATTTTGACTTCAATTTTTTTCACTCCCATTCAATCGTTGCAGGCGGCTTCGTACTGATATCATAGACCACACGGTTTATTCCTTTCACCCGATTGATAATCTCACTGGAGATGCGGGCAAGGACTTCATATGGCAGACGACTCCATTCCGCAGTCATTCCATCTGTGGAGTTGACAGCGCGCAGCGCAATTGTACGCTCGTACGTCCTTTCATCTCCCATCACACCAACGGATTGTACCGGGAGTAAAATTGCCCCGGCCTGCCAGATTTTATCATACAAGCCTTCTTCCCTGAGAATGGACGTATAAATGTGATCTGCCTCCTGCAGTATTGCAACTTTCTCAGGAGTGATTTCTCCGAGGATCCGGACTCCAAGTCCTGGTCCCGGAAATGGATGCCTGCTCAGGATTGCATCCGGAATCCCGAGCGCACGGCCCGTTCTGCGCACTTCATCTTTGAATAGCATGCGCAACGGTTCTACGATGGATAAATGCAATGAATCAGGCAGGCCGCCGACATTGTGATGTGACTTGATGGTCATCGATGGTCCATGTACGGAGATGGATTCAATGACATCCGGGTATATCGTTCCTTGCCCGAGGAAACTGATCTCAGAATGCATTTTTGCTTCCTCCTGGAATATCTCAATGAACAATCTGCCGATTGTCTTTCGTTTTTGCTCAGGATCTTCAATTCCCCCAAGGGCATCATAAAATCTTTGCCTAGCATCGACACCATCTACATGCAGGCCAAGGGATTTATAGATCGCAAGTACTTCTGCAAACTCTCCTTTCCGCAACAGTCCATTGTCAATAAAAAAGCAATGCAACCGATCTCCGATTGCTCTTGATAATAGTGTCGCCCCGACCGTAGAATCGACTCCTCCGGACAAAGCCATCAACACATGCGCATTTCCAACCTTCGCCCGTAAGGCTTCAATACTTTCTTCTATAAATATTGCCGGCGTCCAATCTTGCCTCAAGCCTGCAATCTTCACCAGAAAATTCTCCAGGATATCCTTCCCTTGTATGGTATGCGTAACCTCAGGGTGAAATTGAAGACAATATACCGGTGCAGGCATTGAACCATTCGCTTTGAACGCTGCGATCGGTATCGTGTCCGTCTTTGCCAATAAATGGAAACCCGGTGGTAACTCGAGAATAGTATCCCCGTGCGACATCCACACCTGACTTCCAGGCTTCACACCATCGAAGAGCGCATCCGGAACAATCTCAGTGAGTGTGGCACGTCCATATTCACGATGTGCGGATCTGCCCACCTCTCCGCCAAGACTTTGCGCGATATGCTGTGCACCGTAACAAATACCCAGGGTAGGATACCGGCCCAGGATTTTATTCAAATCGGTATGGATCGCATTTGTATCTCGGACGGAAAACGGACTTCCGCTCAGAACGACAGCTGAGATATTCCCAAGTGTGTCAATATCGGAATGATATGGATGAATTTCACAATAAATGTTGAGTTCGCGAATGCGTCGTGCGATCAGCTGTGTGTACTGCGATCCGAAATCAAGTATGACTACCTTCTGATGCATATCCAGATCAATCGAGGAGTCCTCTTCCCTCTTTTTGGATTTTACCTTCAGCTTTCAGCGTCTTCATGAGACGGTCCAGAATGCCATTGATAAAGTCTTTGCTCTTGGGTGTACTGTATAGCTTTGATACTTCCACGTATTCATTCAGAGTCACCTTGGTCGGAATTGTTGGGAAAAACAAGAACTCCGCGACTGCCATGACCAGGAGAATCATATCGATCACTGCTACGCGTTCGGGATCCCAGTTTTTAAGCGTCGGCTCTACGAGGGTGCGGATGAATGGTTCGTTGACACAGACTTTCTCAAGGAGTGTTTTTCCGAATTCCTCTGCAGTTTCCTTATCAGGGTAATGTTCATCGAGAAATGATCCCTCTACCGGGAGGGCTTTGATGACCTTTTTCATGGCACCGATGACGAGCGACTGATCATCATACCAATTTACAAAATGATCTTCCACGACTTCGTTGAAGTATTCATCCTTCCGCAGAAACCGGAAGAGTTCCAGCAGGATTTCCATATCGGCTTCAGCGGAGTGTTCGGTGCTGAGAAAGGTCTTGTAGGCTTTCGATTTGGCAAATTCGTTGTATTGGCGTTGATAAAAGTCGTGGTCCACTTTCGAGGCAAACTTATATTTGGTGAAGGCTTTGACCAGATCAGGATTGGTCGCCAGGCTCTGAAGGAGGGGATTATTGAAGAACCGCGCAGAGAAATACAAATCCTCCTCGTTTGGCAGGTGCTTGACCTTTCGTTTTTGCTCATCGTCGACGGCACAGCGCGCGGTAGACACGAAGATGTAAAGAGTGAACATGAGGAGCTCGAACGAACTCTCCACACTGTCGTCATAAGCCTTCAGAAGTTGGCTTTTTGTGATTTGCTCATCCCTGCTTTGAGAGTATAGCAGTTGCATTACTTTAATGCGAACGCTGCGACGACTTACCATTTCAAATTTGCTTCTCTGCTCTTCAGATTGAGGTGCAAAGAAAAACAAATATTTCTAATGTGAGCTTTTTTCGGAGTCGGCAGTTCTCAGTCCTCAGTCTTCAGTCCCTCAGTCCTCAGTCCTCAGTCTTCAGTCTTCAGACTAAGGAAATCGAGTAATCAATAATATCTTCATAATGCGTTTGAAACCAAGCCACTTACCAGCTACTTACCAGCCACTTACAAGCCACTTACAAGCCACTTACAAGCCCCCCTTCGGCAAGCTCAGGGCAAGCTTACACGCTACTTCGAAATCAACCCTTTCAGCGTTGCGACATCCGGAAAGTGGCGGTAGTGCCATTTACCGAGTATTACTCCGTTCTTCATGAGAACCAGGCCTGGATTGGATCGCATTATGGTTTTTAGTATGATATCGTCAGCCTCGTACATCGGATAGTTCGCTCCGGCGTATTTGACAAATGCCTCAATGGTCTCAGCACCCGTACCGCCCGCGACCGCATATGTAGAGATTCCCTCTTTTGCCGCGGCCTCTGCAAGGGGATTGACCAATTTATTAAAGCGCGCGACATATTTCGCATCCCAGATATGCTGTGGTTTCGTCACCTTTTTTTGATCCACCTTAACTAATGTGCGCACAACGGCGGGATGGTCACCAATCTGAATTGTGTCGACCTTGTACACTGAATCCTGAACCTGCTCTTCGACATATGAAGTACTGCCATGGAGTTTATAGGATATCACCAGGAGGAGGGGCTCTGGATTCTCCAGTATATCAGCTGTCACATCATTCCCATCGGCATCCATGACCTTGAAATCACTGATCTTGCTTACCGGAATTGCTGGTTCAGTCTTGGTATGTTCGATGAAGGTCCACTCTTCCTTCGGATAAGACTTGAAGTCTTTCATGTAGGTATCGTTCGAAAGCTCCACGATACGTCCATCTGTC
>DATDQA010000346.1:0-33046 GCA_035292505.1 Saprospiraceae bacterium
CTTGCCGCATATCCATCATGAGACTCCATTCGATGATTATAAAGATCAGGTACTCCTTCCTTACAAACTCTCGCAGAATGGACCTTTCATTGCACAGGCTGATGTGGATGGAGATTATCTGACAGATATATTTATCGGAGGTGCGGCTGGTCAGGCAGGAGTTATGATGCGACAAGAACAAGATGGTGCGTTTACTCCAACGCATCAACACGCATTCCTCGCTGATGCAAAATACGAGGACATGGAAGCGGTATTTTTTGATTTGGATGGCGATGGTGATCTCGATCTTTATGTGGTGAGCGGTAGTAATGAATTTCCTGAGGGTGACTTGCTCCTTGAAGATCGCATGTATATCAACGATGGCTCAGGAATTTTTTCAAGAAACCGTGCAGCCCTGCCTGACGCATTACGCATCAACGGACAATGTGTGGAGGCATTTGATATTGACAGAGATGATGATATGGATCTCTTTGTCGGAGGCCGACTAAAGTCAGGTTCCTTTCCGATTCCGCCATCTTCCGCAATCCTTGTTAATGAAAACGGTATTCTGAAAGAACGGACACAGGATCTTGCGCCATTTCTTTCAAACCTGGGCCTGGTCACTGATGCATTGAGTGATGATGTGGACGGAGATGGGGACGAGGATTTATTGGTCGTGGGTGAATGGATGGCTCCTGTTGTCCTGATCAATGCACAAGGTAAATTCACCGCAAAATCTCTTGCATCACCTGGAGTGGGAATATGGTGGACGGTTGAGAAAGGTGACTTTGACAATGACGGTGACAGGGACTTCATCCTGGGTAATCTTGGATGGAATCAAAAGTTCAGTGGTGAGCATCCAAAGCTTGCAGTTTATGCAGGGGACTTGGATAACAATGGTGATAATGATATCGTCCTTACAAAAAAAGTAGGTGACAAGGAACTCCCGGTTCGGGGACGGGAATGTTTCTCAGAAGAGATGCCATTTATTGCAACCAGGTTCCCAACCTACGATGCTTTTGCGAAAGCTCCTCTTACGGAGATCTTGGAAAAAGGGCAACTCAAACAGGGTCTGCATGCTTCGATCAACACGCTGAGTAGTATCTATCTTCGCAATGATGGGGGGCTCCAGTTTACAATGTCAGTGTTACCTGAGTATCTACAGACCGGACCTGTGAAAGCCTTTTCTGCACAGGACTTCAACGGGGATGGCAATCTGGACTTCATCTACTTCGGCAATCATTTTCCAGTGGAGGTAGAGACTGCCCGCTACGATGGCTTATTGCACGGCATCAGTTTTGGGGACGGAAAAGGTAACTTCGGAGCCAGTGTTTTTTCTTCCAGGGAGAATCCTATGATGGGTGATTATAGGGATATCTGCGTGCCCAGGCGGCTGGATACGGGTTTTACACTCATTCTTACCCAAAATGATGGTCCGGTGGTACAATATTTGTTGCCTGTACACTGAAAATGGCACTTTTAGGTATCATTAGGCAATCATTTAGGTTTCCGGGAGGCGCGGTACAGGCTTTTTCAATACCTTCGCGTGTCTTTTCATTGACAGAAACTTAAAAATTCATGATGGTTCAAAATGGCCTATAGAAAAAACGCAGTCATCGTCCTCACCCTGTCTCTTTTCCTCTTTCCAATCGTAGCTCAATCCCAGGTACCCACAGTGAAGGCACGTCCTTTCCAGGGAGTACGTGATACGAAGTTGTCTGAGCAGTTCAAATCGTATCATACCTTCCATATCGGAACAAGTGCGCTTGTAGACATTGTGCGCAATGAGAGTTTTGCGCACCGTATCGACATGCACCTTCCCGGATATGGGAAATTTGCGCTGGAGTTGTTCGAAAATCCACTTCAGGCATCCAACTATGTGTTAACGATAAATGGTGAAAATGGAATTACACATACACCAGGAAATGGAATTGTAAAAACTTTTAATGGGAACCTGGAAGGAGGTCAATATCTCGTAAGTCTCACAATCGACCACGGATTCATCTATGGATTTATCCAGTTACCAAAAGCCGATGTGCTTCGCATTGAACCGTTGCGCAGGTACATCAAAGGAGCACCTGAAGATGCATTTATTGTGTACCGCACGTCTGATCAGCTCCAAAAAGATGAAATCGCGTGTGAAGTAAAGCATCATGCCCAGGAAGTAACACATGAGCCAGAAGGAGAAGAGACACAACGTCTGGTGAACGATTGTAAGACGGTACAGATCGCATTTGCGGATGACTGGCTGATGTATGTCGATTACAACCAGGATGTCGACGATGTAGAAATGCACAACATGGGCGTGATCAATGACGTCCAGACTAATTATGATACGGAGTTTGCACACGATTTAATATTCGACGTTGTGGAGATCTGGATTTCCACTTGTTCAAGTTGTGACCCCTGGACCAATTCTACCAATGCAGGTGCTCTCCTTGATGACTTTACAGATTGGGGTCCGGGAGGATTTGATAATACACATGATGTGGCAGGGTTATGGACAGATCGGGATTTCAACGGACCGACAATCGGTATTTCCTGGCTGGAAGCCGTGTGTACTCCGTTCAGATACCTCACCACTCAGGATTTTTCCACCGTCGGCGGTCAGTTGCGGACATTGCTTGCACATGAACTCGGTCACAATTTCGGTGCAGTTCATGATCCTGATGGATCGCAAACAATCATGGCGCCAAGCCTGGTCGTGTCGAACACCTGGTCAGCGCTCTCTATCAGTGACATTAATAGTTATGTAAACGGTATTAACTGCCTCAGCCAGTGTGTCACAACGGAACCACCGATAGCGGATTTTTCTGCGGAAGAAGTTGTAGGATGCGATCCATTTACAGTCCAGTTCTTTGATGAATCTACAGGTCCACCGACTTCGTGGGAATGGACATTTCCTGGCGGTACCCCGTCATCCAGCATTCAGCAGAATCCGAGTGTGACCTATCAGAACCCCGGCACCTATGATGTTGTATTGGAAGTCTCAAATTCGGCGGGTTCAAGCACGCTTGTACGGGCTGATTATATTACAGTGCTTCCTGAACCGGTTGCCGATTTCGCATATGATCAGATAGATCTCTCCTTGATTTTCACGAGTCTTGCAGATGGTGCGGATAGCTGGTTCTGGGAATTTGGTGATGGAGGTACGAGCAACCAGGAGAATCCCACGCATACATACGAACAGGATGGAGAATATGAAGTGACACTGAGTGTCGGCAATGAATGCGGTGAAGACTCTTACACCCTCGTGATTGAAGTCTATGTGCCACCGGTAGCCGATTTCAGTTACTCAACTGATTTTGGTTGTGCACCATTGGTGGTCCAGTTTCTGAATGAATCGAGTGACAATGTCCAGGCATTTGAATGGCTCTTCCCTGGTGGAACGCCCGCCTCTTCGACGCAAGAGAATCCTGTTGTGACCTATCATAATCCCGGATTTTATGATGTGACATTGATCGTGGAGAATATTGCCGGAATCGACGAGCTCGAAATCAATAACCTGATCGAAGTATTGGCACAGCCGGAGGCGGACTTTGATTTTGCAGTCAATGGACTCTCTGTGCAATTCATAAATGCCTCACTGGATGCAGATTCATATCTGTGGACCTTCGGAGATGGAGGAACATCAGGTGCGACGAACCCAAATCATATCTACCAGGACGGCGGGACCTACCAGGTGACACTGACTGCCATGAATGAATGCGGGTCGGATATCTTTACAGCGACCGTGATCCTGAATTCTGCACCTATCGCAGATTTTGTAACCTCTGTGTCATCAGGCTGTGCCTCATTGTCCGTGACGTATATGAGCACATCGCTCGGTCTTGTGACTTCGTACAACTGGAGTTTTCCTGGAGGCACTCCTTCATCGTCTACTGCACCGATGCCAACGATTGTCTATCACAATCCTGGCATGTATGATGCCATGTTAATCGTGGGCAACAATATTGGGTTTGACACACTCTTGCTGCAGGACATCATTACTGTATATCCGGAACCCATAAGTGGATTCATTGCTGATGTGGACGGAGCTACAGTGGATTTCCTGAATACATCGACAGGCGCTACTACCTATAATTGGCTTATCGATGGGGATTCGTTCGGAGTGGAAGATATCACATACACATTTGATGAAGATGGCGACTATCCTGTGCAATTGATCGCTACGGGTCAATGTGGCAGTGACACGTCAGTTCAGGTGGTGCATATTGCCACACCTCCCACAGCGGGATTTGCATCGAATGTGACCTCCGGATGTCAGCCACTGACGGTGCAGTTCTTTAATACTTCCAGCTCTAATGCGACGACATTTGCATGGGTGTTTGAAGGCGGTACGCCGTCTGCTTCTTCTGAAGAAAACCCTGTTGTCCAATATGCGCAACCCGGAACCTATGATGTCCAGCTCACGGTATGGTCAGAGGCTGGAATGGATATGCTGTCGATTTCAGAATTGATTGAGGTAAATCCTTTACCGTTAGCATTATTTTCTACGGTACAGGCCGGACTTGAAATAGAGTTTGTGAATAGCTCAATGGAAGCAAATCAGTTCCTTTGGTTTTTTGGTGATGGAGACACCGCAACAGATATAAATCCGGTGCATACCTATGATCAATTCGGGACGTATTCGGTCACCTTGATTTCTGAGAATGCTTGCGGAGCGGATACAATGATGATGAATCTGTCGCTTTCAAGTTCGCCTGTTCCGGTGTTCTCGGCAGAACAAACAAATGGATGTGTGCCATTTGAGGTACAGTTTATCGATATGTCTCAAAACGGTCCGATTCTTTGGGAATGGAGTTTTCCGGGAGGGCTTCCTGATACATCGAATTTGCAGAACCCCGTGATTGTTTATATGCAGCCAGGTATCTATCCTGTCACTCTTCGTGTAAGCAATGCAGGAGGTGCACAGGCATTGGTACGCGATCAATATATTCATGTGGCAAATCCGCCTGTCGCAGGATTCACATCAGTAACCAATAATGAAGTAGTAACCTTCACGAATCAATCGCTGGGAGACGGTACCTACTCTTGGAGCTTTGGAGATGGGGGATTCGATACAGTAGCCAATCCAATACATGTTTATACGGTCAGCGGTACCTACCAGGTACAATTGATTGTTGTCAATGCATGTGCTGCCGATACGATTGTACATGATGTTACGGTGACAGTGACCGCTGTGAATGACTTAAGTGAAGAGATTGATGTCCGTTTGTTCCCTAATCCGAATGAAGGGGCATTTACCATTCTCATTGCTGGAAGCGATGAGGATTTTGAGCTTGAGGTATATGATGTATTGGGTAAACCGATTCTGCATACACATCTTTATTCAACTCAGTCTGGGCGTCATGAAGTGATATTACAAAATGCCACGGCCGGAGTCTACTCCGTGATCTTGCGAAAGCGCGACTTCAGGTATGTGGTGAAGATGGTGGTGTTGTAAAAGATCACCATCTCCCTGACATCGATCATGGATGAAAAAAATCGCTAAGTGTCGGCTGTACGACATGTTTTTGATCAAACTTCCCTGCTAAACGCGTATTTTACAGAGTGTACCAGCTTTGTAAACTATGATGCACCGGATATCTCTTCCACAAACTCGCGTTATCTTACTTGGATTAATTTCTGTGTGTATCAGTGATCAGGTAGGTGGTCAATGCAATCAAGAACCCCTTCCCACAAGTAATTGTCTTTCGGCTCCACTGCAGTGTGTTGAGGGTTTGTGTTATACGATGCAACCTGTCCCGCCGGATGATCCTCATTTTGGGTGGTGTGGATCCAATACAGCGATACATAACCCGCAGTATTTCATGCTTCAGGCCACTTCGAGTGAAATGCAGATTAGGATTGTGGTTTCAAATTGTATTGGGGGTGGTTGCGGGCTGCAGTTCGCTTTACTTGACAACTGTCCATGGGACAATTCTAATGTACTCGCATGCGATCCTAATGGACCCGTCGGTGATACTATGGCAATTGATCATTCCGGGCTGGAAGCCGGGAGATTTTATTGGCTGGTCATCGATGGATGTGCAGGTCAGATCTGCGACTATGAATTCATAGAAACGAAAGGCATAGCGAGCACGTCTCATACGGAAATAGATACGACAATATGCGGAGACATCCTTGTTTTTGACGGAATCGAATACCCGCTGGGTACACATGATATTGTGTATCAGGATACTACTGGAAATAGATGTGATAGTATTGTTACGCTATCGGTGAACGCACAAATCTCTGTAGTCCTTGAGGAGGTGGTTATCTGCTATCCCCAAGATGATACAGTCGCCATTGCACCGATAGTGAGTGGAACTGCCGGTGGATATACCTACCTGTGGAGTGATGGAGTGACTGATTCGATGCGACTATTGGTCGATCCTGAACCCGGAGATACCATCAGTGTAACAGTTACTGATATTCAGGGTTGCTCTGCCACGGCTCAGACAATTGTTGAAAATATCGTATCAATCAACATCTTGCCAGAAATAGGTTACATGTGCCCTGATAGTACATTCAATGAACCGGTTGAAGTCGTTGTGACCGGCGGAGAACCTCCATACGTTTTTGAATGGACAGTTGGGAACGACACTGTACCTATGATTCCAATACCTCTGAACACACCTGGCCAATACCAGTTGACAGTCACAGACAGTCTTGGGTGTAAGGCTGAATCGTTCTTTACATTGATTGAACCTCAAAGTCCTGTCGTTACTATATTTCCGCAGAATCCGGTGTTATGCACAGGAACAAGTGCCGCCGGAGTGCAAATCATTGGTCTTGCAGATGGAAGTTCACCCTTTCTCTTTGAATGGATTACCTCAGATAGTATTCAGCAAGAGGATACGATTCTCGTCACTGAACCGGATAGCATAATACTGAAGGTATATGATGCCCATGGTTGCATCGGTACGCTGGATTTTGTGGTGCAGGAGTTTCCTTCACCTGAATTTGATCTTGGGGATTTTAACCTCTTTTGCCCGGATTCTTTGGCAGCGGGAATAGAAATTGACGTTGAGTTTGGAGCGGATATTATCAGCTTTGAGACATCTGGTTGGATTGGACCTCCCTTTATTGTCAACCAACCAGGTAGCTATTCCATTACGGTTACAGATGTTAATGGCTGTACAGCAGCAGATACTTTATTCATCGAAAAGTTGGATATTCCTTCTGCGGATTTTACAGTTGGTATTTGTGGATTAGAGGCCCGTTTCTTCAATCGCGGGACCGGTACTTTCTCGGCGTGGGATTTTGGTGACGGCGATACGGATTCTGTCGATTCTCCGATACATGTTTTTGACTCTGTCGGCATTTACAGTGTTCAACTCACTACCTGGAATGCCTGCGATTCGTCAATGATCACGAAGGAAGTGAATTTGCTTGCTCCGGATGTGCCCTCGAACGCGAATTGCGATGAAGCGATAAATCTTGGTGTCTTGCCGTCGTTCGATGTCAATTGTTCAATTCCTCCGGACTCAGTTTTCTTTTGCATCTCAGGATCAAACGCCAATGCGCCTTCTTCAGGCCTTTCTTCTCCATGTGCCGGTCTTTATGATCCTCTCGTTTGGTATGTGTTTCAGACTGATGTGCTTGTCGAGTTGCTGAATATCACATTACACCATGACCATTTTCCGGCTTCTGCCATTCAGCTCTTTCAAAGTGTAGATGGCACCTGCGCCAATTTGATACCAATAGGATTGACAAGAGATGGTATCACCTGTCTCATTGGTACAGATGGAAAACTTATTGCAAATCATACACCGGTTGAGCCTTCTTCCATATATTATCTCGCAGTAAGTGGAATCAACACCATTGGCGGTGAATTTGAACTTTGTATGAACACCTTGAATATTTCCGCCGTTCCTTGTGTAACAGATGTGCAATTGGAAATCGTCTCAAGAAGTGTTGGCGGTCCTCTGGAAGGGCCATTCTTCCCTGGAGAAGAAGTTGAGATATGTATGAAGATTAACAATTTCCAGGTCTCAACAGGCACCCAGAACTGTCAATGGTTTCAAGGAATTGTTCCTGTCTTTGGAAATGGCTGGGATCTCATGTCTTTTGACACCACAGGACAACCGTTGAACGCAACCCTGAATGGGAATCCTTTCCCGGCACAAAACCTGGAAAATGGTGGGATATGGAATTGGTGGAACAACATACAATACCATCATCCGCATTGCTATTACAATGTTGGATATTATAATGGTGACAATTGGCTGGACATGTGTCATGGTTTACTTGATATCGATTGTGATGGCAGTGGCTTAGAGGGTGGTTGTTGTGGGCCATGCTGGGGTAGCACAGCACCGGATGAACCGGGAAGCGGATCGCCTTTGCCACCAGGTTGGTTTACTTCTGGCGTCGATGGCACTTGCGGCGGTCTGACAGGATGGCCTGCGGTGGATTGGGGAGATGGAAATACATGCAATGGTTCCACCGGTCCCTGGGAGTTTTGTTTTGGCCTCAGCGTTCGTTCTGTACCTGTAGATAGCCTGAATGATCTTACTCTCGGCTTCTTCACATTTACCGATGGAGAAGTGGGTACCTGGTTTGGGAATAGCAGCGTATGTAGTAATGATTTACCGATACTGGCGAAGCTACCTGCTTGTTGGGATGATCTCTATTATTTATCGGATACCTTGGCGGCAATTTGCAGTGGAACAGGGATCACCTTGAATCCTGATATTCCAGATGCCGATGTGTGGAAATGGTCTAATGACACTCCGGAATCCATCAGCGGCGCGTCTGAGGGTGTAGGTAAATGCTCTGACCTGATTACAGATACATTGATCAACACGGATTTGGTAACAGCGTATGTAAACTATGAATTTATTGGGTTCGGCGGACCCTGCCCGATTTTGATTAAAAATATTATTGTTCCTGTTCTTCCTCAATTAGACGTTGATTTTTCATCCTCACTCACATTCTGTACACCGGTTGATACTGTCGTCGTCGATGCGATCGTGACAGGTGGAAGCAGTGAATTGATGTATCAGTGGGGAAACGGATCACAGGATTCGTCTATATACCTCATCGATCCAATGCCGGGAGAGATAGTCAGTGTTACCGTGACGGATCTGAGCACAGGATGTGCCGGAGAAAAGGTGAGCATTATCGGAAGTTCCGTTATAAATATCAATGTGGTTCCCTCTGAAGGTGTATTATGTCCGCAGGACCCAGATGGACCTGATTTTTCCTTTAGTATTGACGGGGGCAGTCCGCCGTATGTTATTCAGTGGACTACACCTGAAGATTCTGTTTCGGTAAACATTCAACCTCTTTTCAACCTACCAGGAACATATCAGGTCTTTGTCACAGATGCTTATCAATGCACGGATACGATGGCATTTGAAGTGGTGTCCGCTCAACCGCCATCTGCCGCCTTCACTTATGAAATCTATAGTGATTCCGTTGTTTTCACAAATCTTTCTGAAAATGCGCTTTCTGCTGAATGGTATTTCGGTGACGGAAACTCTTCTGTTGAATGGGATCCCGTACATCAGTATCAGGCAAATGGAGAATATGGCGTCATCCTGATCGTAATGGGGGCATGTGCTTCGGATACAACACTTCTGAGTATACTCATTACAGGCGTCGCGGTCAATGATTTAAATCCTGTTCCTGAAATCAGGATTTACCCTAATCCCAATGAGGGTAGCTTTACAATCCTCTCCGGAGATATCCCGCTTGATGAAGTTCGGATTTTCGATTTGCTCGGAAAGCAAATAATGTTCGAAAAGGAAGAATCAGTGTTTCAGCTCAAAGAAAAAGTTGCAGGCGTCAATATCATTGTCATTCGGGTCAGGGAATCAACAATTGTCCAACGTATCCTCATTCAATGAACACTGTCAAACCCATATGAAAGAATAAGATCATAAGATCGCTTGAATCTGATATGTTGAAAAGCATTTGTATTGAAATACTCTACCCATTGAATACTTGCCAATGCTTACATTTCGTATCATAATCATCGCTGGTTGCGCTCTCGCTTTTTGCACCACAATATTCTCACAGAATCTTGTTCCCAATCCGGATTTTGAGACATTTATCCAATGTCCAGCCGGATATCATCCTGGTTTTGGTTCTTTGCCATGTGAACCATGGATTGCACCTACGAATGGATCATCCGATTACTTTAATTCTTGTAACATGGGAGTTGTTGGCGTACCAAACAATGCATTTGGGACACAACCGGCGCACTCAGGTGTCGCCTATGCTGGTGGCTTGTATTACTATGCCGGAATCAGTAACTACCGGGAATATATCCAGGTACAGCTCACCGAGCCGCTAATGGCTGGCCAATCTTATATCGTAAGTCTGTATTATAGCCTGGGTGAATTGACATGTTCAATTGATAAGCTCGGCGTTTATCTCAGTGAGACGCAAATCACAGCTCCAGGTAATACCTTACCTCTCAATGTTCAACCACAACTCGAGCTCATGCTTCCGGTTGATAATGTGGAATGGATATATTTTTCTGCATGTTTTAATGCTGTTGGGGGTGAGGAATGGATTACCATCGGTAACTTTTACTCTGATACGGAAATCACAGTTGGAACGGGATGCCCTCTCTGGGGTGGCATGATCGCTTCTTATGTCTTCATTGACGATGTTCTGGTGGAGGAAAGCCCTCCTCCAGGTCCTCTTGACTTTACTCTTGGAGGAGATACCATTGCCTGTGATAGTGCATTGATTGAAGTTCCGGTGCAGGATGCAAACTATACCTGGCAGGATGGAACTCATTATCAGACCTACGTGGTAACGATGACCGGGGTCTATCATGTCACCGTATCTCAAGAATGTAGTGTCGGATTTGATACAATCCATGTAACAGTGATTCAATCTCCTGATGAGGTCAGTCTTGGTCCGGACACTACACTTTGCCCTTCTGAAGTGTTGTTATTTCAATTAGACTCGGCACTTGGTGATTTTATTTGGCAAGATGGATCAATGAATCCTTTCTTCATGGTGACTGCACCCGGGCAATATTCTGTCACCTTGACAAATGTGTGCGGTACCGGAATGGACTCAATTGAAGTAAGCGAGGCAATCGCACCAGTGGCGTCGTTTGATTTTGTATTGGAAGAAAGCACTGTGATCTTTATGAATCTCTCGCAACATGGTCTTTCAGCGCAATGGGATTTCGGGGATGGTTCCGTTTCATCTGATTGGAATCCGTCCCATCAATATCAAATCAGCGGCACTTATGTAGTACAACTGATCGCCATTGGCCATTGCTCGCAGGATACGATAAGTCAGCAGATCAGCGTAACAGGTACAGCCACAGGAGATTTAAGTCCACATCTTGCCGTCAGAATCTACCCAAATCCGAGTGATGGCACCTTTACCATCTTTTCCAATGATAGCACACCTGTAGAGCTGGTTCAGATTTTTGATCTGGTTGGGAGACAGGTTGCTTTCTTCGGGCTGAACGCCAATTGTTTCCAGACTCTGGACTCCGTCCCGGGAGTTTATGTGTTGGTTTTTCGCCAGGGCAGCGTCATGCAGATCTCAAGGGTCATCTTACAGTGAAGGTGTGTCAACTCAAATGTAAAAGTCGGCGCCAAAGTAACTTACAAATGCCCCGCAGTATACGTTAATAAGTCGTGGAAATGGGTGCGAAAACTGCGCGAGTGAAAGTGATACAGATAAGAAAAATCGACTGTTGTTACAACGCTCTGAAAACCAGACTGATAGATATTTCCGGGGGTGCTTTCCTCCAGTTTTCATGTGATAAAAATCGAATAAATACCTACCTTACAGCCTTCTTTTCAATTTTCAGCAAGGGGATCGATTTACGTTTTGCGTGTCCAAATCAGCAACCAACAAGCATAGCACCGTTTGAACTTTAAAGCTGTCAAATTGATCTAGTTATTTCATCAACTTATGAAAAGATGTCTACCCCTGTTTACAATTCTTTGTTTAGCAGGAACCCTGATTGCACAACCTCCGAATGATGATTGCAGTACGGCAACTGTCATCGGACCCTCCAACCTCGATGACGGTACAATGACCGGAAACTGCGCGCCTCTAACGAATCAGAGCTACATCGATGCCACGCCATGGGAAGTCTCACCTGGGTTGTTCTTTACCGGCAGTTGCTGGGGAGGTGCAGTCGATAGCGTAGTCTTCTACAGTTTTGTCGCCCAGGGTGTCAGCGGATCCGTCGAAGTAACTAACGGACCTGCCACGGCGCACGTTTCAGTTCTGGATTTTAATGTCACTTGTGACGGTACGGACTTTACAGAAGTGGGGTGTGCGGTCGGTGCTCAAATCGTGTATGATAATCAACTCATCATAGGTACGACCTACTACATTGTGGTGGGTTTTGAAAACAGCGTAGAGGGCACGTTTGACATCTGCGTCTTCAATCCGGTTCCCGCAGTCAGCGACAATTGTGTGAATGCGATCGATCTACCTGAACTCGATGGAGATGGTGTAGCTTGTAATAACAATCTGAACAATTACTACCCCTCATCAGAGACGATTGTCCCGAGTTGCTTCCCTGCCGGCGAGTTTCAGTCGGTATGGTACAGCTTCGTGGCTCAGGGTGTGAGCATTGCTGAACTCTATGTGTCTGGGAGCAGCGACAATGCCCATCTTGCTATCTGGGATTTTAGCGGCACAACGGATTGTAATCTGAGTGCAGGTGTCCTTCTGGTGTGTGAGACGGATGTCACCTCGACAAATGCGATTGTCCTGGATAATGACCTCACGATCGGGAATACCTACTATATCGAAGTTGTCTTCGAAAATAACGCTACAGGTGACTTCAATATCTGTATCGACAATCCCGTGCCTGCATTCAATGACGATTGTAATAACTCTGAGGAATATCCCTCGAATATGTTGGATGACTCGACAACCTGTCATACAGTGGTTGGCGGCAATGACCTGAATAACGACTGGCCTTCCACCGACATCGGAACTACTTACGGTTGCTGGAATACCGGCGAAACGTATAATGTATGGTTTTGGTTTACAGCACAGGGACCAGACCTGGATGTGACAGTCGATGCACTGTCATTTTCTCAGGCAGAACAGATTGCGGTGATCGAGTTTACAGGTTCTGCCTGCGATCCATTGAACTGGGTGATCTTGCAATGTGCAAATGGCGATGAAATAGATATCAACAATAATTTGGAAATTGGACATACCTATTATGTCACTGTTGGCTTTGAAAACAATGGCGTTGGCGACTACTGTATCAATATTTTCAATCCCGAACCTCCTGAAAATGATACGGCATGTGCAGCGATACAAATAGATCTGAACGGAACCTCCGTCGTCTGTGCAAATCCACAGCCAACTACGATTTATGCGAATCCGGAATTTGATCCGAATAGTTTTCCAAATGGATGCCAGACGATTGTCGATAATACGGTCTGGTACACGATGCAAATGTCGGATCCGAATAACGTTGGCTTTTCAATTGATGTCCAGCCTACAGGTCTTACGGGTGATGTCTCTGTCGTCCTCTTCGAAGAGCCTGATTGTGATGTCCCCGGGACGTTTAGTATTGCATTTTACTATTGTGGCCCTGCCCCTGCTGATCCGCTGGAATGGGGTCCGATCAATGATAATTCTGTCTACTACCTGATGATTGGATCTGCTGAGGGAGGACAAGGAGATTTTAATCTCTGTGTTTCTGAGATACCCCCATGCTTCACCAATAATTTTTGCCTGGATCCGAATGGCATCAGTTCTGCCTTCGATCTGGGAACTCCTGATACGCAAGACCTCGGGGACTGCACCGGTGGTGGAGGACCCGCTTTTGTCTGTGCAGACGGATGTAACCAATTTGCTGACCCAGAACCTGGCCTCACAGGATGTCTGGGAAACACTGATCCAGCAGTGTGGTATACGTTTCAAACAGACGGTAATGCCAATATATTGAACATGACCGTCACGAGTGATGACTTTGATGCTCCATCGGTACAACTTTTTTTCGTTAATGATATCGGTGATCCTTGTGGCAGTTTGGTGAATATCGGCCTTACGGAGAATCTTTTTTCCTGCATGGTTGGATCAAACGGGCAGGTTGTGGCAAATGGAACTGCCGTCAGTGCTTCATCCATATATTATATTGTTGTCGGAGGGGTAAACACATTAGGTGGAAATTTTGAAATCTGTATCAGCGCATTGGAAGCAACAGCACCATGCGTGACTGATGCCGAAGTAGTTGTTGAAGCCCGCAGTTTTGGCGGGCCACTCACAGGGCCGTTCTTCCCAGGAGAAGTACTCGATATTTGCATGAACGTCAATGTGTTCCTGGTATCTACCGGTGACCAGAACTGTCAATGGATGCAAGGCCTTGTGCCCGTCTTTGGCAATGGTTGGGATCCCGGTTCGTTTGATGCTGAAAACCAGCCGATCGGCGCCACAATGAACGGAAACAGCTTCCCGGCGCCCAATGTTGAAAATGGCGGGCAATGGGATTGGTGGACAAATATCATGTATCACCATGAACACTGCTACTATAATGTCGAAGATTTTGATGGAAACGGCACAGTAGATATGTGCAATGGCCTCTATGATATTGATTGTACTGGTCCGGGTCTGGCAGGTGGATGTTGTGGGCCTTGTTGGAGCAGCACAGGACCTGACGATCCGGGAGTAGGATCGCCCTTGCCTCCCGGTTGGTTTACTTCTGGTGTTGATGGCACTTGCCCAGGATTAGTCGGGTGGCCTGCAGTAGACTGGGGCGATGGAAACACCTGCAATGGTCCGACAGGACCGTGGGAGTTTTGCTTTGAAATGACCATCCTTCCGTATCCGGATTGCGAAGAAACAGAGCTTTCTTTAGGCTTTGTCACTTTTGCTGATGGTGAAACTGGTTCCTGGTTTGGAAATGCGAGTGTTTGCGGAGAAGATGAACCTGTTTTCCAGGTACTGCCGAACTGTTGCACAGACCTGACTTTCCTGGATGACATACATGATCCGTTTTGTTCTGGAGGAGTATTTACCTGGTTACTTGACCATCCCAATGCAACGTTTTGGGAATGGACTGTGGAAGCGTCGAGTTCTATTATTGGGGAAAGTGGGGGTAATGGCCCTCCGGGGACCGTTGTCGTAGATAACCTTAGTAATTCCGGTACCGATGTGGAGACTGTGATATACCATTTCCTCGGATTCGATGGAGGAGAATGCCCATCCGTAATCTGGGATGTCTCCGTGGATGTCTATCCGCCAATCCTGGTTACAATGGATCCATTTACTGTTTGTGGTACTCCGACTGATCCCTATATCATAGTGCCGACTGTCGAGGGTGGAGATCCAAGTACATATTCTTATCTGTGGCAGGATGGAAGCACTAATCCGACATTTGCAGTGACGATGCCTGTACAGGGTCAACAATACATCCTGACAGTGACTGATGCTATTGGATGTAGTGGCTCTGCGTCTGTAGTACTCGATGTGTACACCACCTTCCCTGTTGACATTATTGCTCCGATCACAGAACAATGTCTTGTAGATGGTACAATCGCTCTTTCTGCAGATGCTTCAGGTGGTACCGGTACGTTTACATTTAACTGGACTGGACCTTCCGGTCAGATGTTCAGTGGACCGGATGTTGATGCGGATGAATCCGGCGAATGGCTGGTAGTAGCAGAAGATAGTGATGGATGCGAGGGCAGGGACTCCGTGACGCTTAATTTTCATGAGTCACCGGACGTAGCGGTGTTCCCCGAAAATGTTGCAGTCTGTCCTGATAATCCAATTGGAGAACAAATCCAGGCACTCGTGACGGGTGGTGAGTCCCCATATCTCTTTGAATGGGATACTCCTGGTGGAATCGTGACTACATCATTTATCCTGGTCGATGAAGCCGGCGATTATGGTATCACTGTCACGGATAATAATGGATGCACCTCTGAACTGCAATTCGAAGTTTTCGAACAAGAATCACCAGAGCCTGAACTCGCACAACCTGAACCCTTCTGCCCGGATGACCTGGATTTAGGTTATATTATTGAAGTGACGCCCGATCCAAGCTATGTGTATTATACCTGGTCAAACGGAGGTCCACAGGGCCCGGATGAAAATGCAATAACTGTGACAGATCCTGGCTTCCACCAGGTCACAGTCACGAATGAATTTGGTTGTAAAGGTGTAGCCAATGTGTTTATCGATGAGCATTTACCACCTCTGTATGATGCCCCGGACACGATTCCATTCTGTGCAGGAAACTTCATTATTGTTGATGCTACGGAGTGGTGGGTGAGTGATGAGCCTTTCGATCCGATCTACGAATGGGATGGTCAGGGAGTTGGTGGAAATGATCCTGAGCAATTCATTTTTAATGAAGGATTGTATTTTCTGACCGTCACAGATGACAATGGCTGTACAGCGATGACTGAATTTTATGCGGTGCCACAGGATTTTATTGATATTGACATTATCGGCGATTCAGTGATTTGTAATGGCGTTCCTGCTCTGATTATGGCAAGTCCGGATTTTGAATCATATGAATGGTCCACTAGTGAAGAGACACAGTCGATATTGGCGACTGTTGGAGATCAATATTACTATGTGACTGTATCTGATGGTGACGGCTGTTTTGGTGTAGACTCGGTATATGTACCCGCTTCAGCTCCTGCGCCTGGCATTCAGGGTGAAAGCGTGTGTGAGGGCGATGCTGCAACCCTCGATGTGGGTATATGGAATGGAATACTTTGGAGTACCGGCCATACGACGTCTACGATTACCACAGACACTGCAGGAACCTTCTTCGTCACTGTCACAGATCAACTTGGGTGTACCAATACAGCAAGCTATACTGTGACAATTGCACTGAAGCCAACACCGGACATTCAGGGAGTCACGAGTTTCTGTCAGGGTTCATCTACAACTTTGAATGCCGGTGGGGTCTTCTCCAGCTACATGTGGTCAACAAACGAAACCACACCGGAGATCACAGTGAATACAAGTGCAACTGTTTGGGTTATGGTAACAAATGCCGCGGGTTGTGAAGCATATGATACCGTATCAGTAACGGCAACGCCACTGCCTGTTACAACGATTACGGGTGATTCATCAATTTGTAACAACGTCGCAGTGCAATTAAATGCTGGTCCCGGATTTGCGTCATATACCTGGACTGGTGGAGGAACCGGACAAACTCTTGATGCCAATACACCTGGAACTTATTTTGTGACTGTCACAGATGCGCAGGGCTGTACAGATGTAGATCAAATCGTTGTGATTGCAACTGCGCCTACTCCAGTGATCAATGGTATCAATGCAGTTTGCGAAGGTAACAGCGAATTACTTTCTGCTACGCCTGGGTTCGTTAGTTATTCCTGGACCGGTGGCGGTACTAATCAAACTCTGAGTGTAAATGCAACAGGTATATATATAGTGACTGTGACCGACCAATATGGATGTCAGGGTACTGCAGCGCATGCCTTTACCGTGCATCCAAACCCAGTACCCACCATCAACGGTTCATCTACATTCTGCCCCGGAAGCGATACTGAGCTTGACGCAGGTGCCGGATATGACTTTTATCAATGGTCAGGTGGAGGCGGCAATGGCCAGCTCAATACCGTGAATACAAGTGGTGTCGTGAGTGTAACCGTGACTGATGGCAATGGCTGTACGGGCGTTACATCCGTGTTTGTACAGGAGTCGAATGAGCTAACGCTTAATCCGCAGGATAAAATCATTTGCGAGGGAGATGCTGCAATTCTGTCTGTCGGCACCTTCGATACCTATCAATGGTCTACCACCGAAACAACTCCGACGATCAGTGTGACGATGCCAGGTACATACGGCGTCACTGTGACTGATGGTGGATGTAGTGGAACGGCAAACATTGTCGTGACTGTCAATCAAATGCCATTTGCAAATGTCGCGTCAGTTACAGACGCTTGTAACGATGCGGCGAATGGATCAACAATTAATTTCGCTGCCTTGATCACTGGTGGGGATACAGGAGGAACGTGGTCGGATATCGACAACTCGGGTGCCTCCGGCAACTTCCCTGTCCTGAATTTTGATGGTGTGCCATATGGTGTGTACACATTTGAATATACCACGAACAGCGCCGTCGCTCCGTGCAGTGATGTAAGCTATCTCGTCGAGGTGTCCATCGGAACAAGCCCTGAGCTCTTGGCTGCACCTGATCTGTGTAATGATGGTGATCAACTGAATCTCTCATCCTTAATAGTACCCGGAAGTCCGGGTGGTGGAGCATGGACGATTGTTGGTGCACCTCCAGGTGGAAATCCAGCCACCATCATTGGAACGACATTTAATGCATCGAATGCCGATCCTGGTACATATACAATACAATACCAGATAAGCGGTATCCCCGGCAACTGCCCGGATTCAGACACACAAACGATCACAGTCAGCCCGGAACCAAACGCAGGTTTTACTGCCTCAGCGGCGCAGATTTGTGTCGGTGAAGATTCCGTGGTCATCCTGAGTCAGTTACTCTCAGGTGCTGATGGTGGTGGCATGTGGATAGAGACTTCGTCCACCCCAAGTAGCGGTAACGCCTTCAATAGCGGAACCGGAACATTCCGGACGACCTCTCAAAATCCAGGCATGTACACCTTCGAATACGTCCTGAATGGTGCCGATCCATGTCCTGATGCATCGACGACAGTGGAAGTGATGATTGAGAATGTGCCACAGGCTGATGCAGGCATTGATGGCACCTTGACCTGTGACATCACTTCAGTTGTGTTGGGAGGAGGTGGTAGCAGTACAGGTCCTGAGTTTGATTATATCTGGACAACAACAGACGGGATCATCGTAAATCCATCTGTGTTGAATACGACTGTGACCAATTCAGGAACATACACGCTGACGGTGATAAATTCTCTTACAGGTTGTGAAAGCAGTGATGTCGTGGTTGTGGACCTTGTAGGAGATATTCCGACCGATTTGAATCTGGTTGTGTACAGCCCTGAATGTAAAGGTGATCCTCCGGGTTCAGCACAGGTAATGAGCGTCGTTGGTGGTACACCTCCATATTCTTATTCACTGAACGGAGCTCCTGTGACTTCAACACCAAACTGGAATAATCTGACAGCAGGTGACTATACGCTATTGGTGACTGACGATCTGGGCTGCAAATACGAAACGCAGTTCAGCATCGGAACTGCCAATGATCTTGCCGGTGAATTGACTGGTGAGATTCTCATTGAAAGTGGCGATGATGCTGTGTTGTCTTATCTGCTGACTGCCGGAGTAACTGATTCCACCGTCTGGTATATAGATGGTACTCCTGTTTGTATAAATTGTGATACGCTGGTCTTTACGCCGATCGGACAGACGCAGGTTCAACTGACCATTTACGATCCGAGGGATTGTGAGATTACGTTGTTTACGACCATCCTGGTACATGTGACACGGAATGTGTATGTGCCGAACGTGTTCAGTCCGAACGGTGATGCGATCAACGATTTCTTCACGTTGTTTGCTTCTAATACTGTTGTGACGAGCATTGAATACCTGCAAATCTTCACCAGATGGGGAGACAAAGTATTTGAAGCTAAAGATATACTACCTGCGGTGGAAGCCTTGGGATGGGATGGCACCTTCGGAGGCTTCGGAGGGGAGCCTCTTATGCCTGGCGTTTATGTCTTTCACGCGAAGGTGCACTATGCGGACGATGTAGAAGAGATCTTTAAAGGAGACATTACGTTAGTCAGATAAGACGATCTGGCGACTTTTCTGAAATAAAAAATCCCAGGGTCCATATGGAGTCTGGGATTTTTTTTATTCAGGAGCATCGGGATTTATTCCCTGGAACATTGGGATTTGTTCCTGGTAACATCGGATTTTATTGCCGATGCGCCGCTTTCTCCTACAAATTTGGTTGCGGAGTAATCCGGAGATATGGTTTAATGCGTGTATGACCTTTAGGAAATTTCGCCGGTACATCTGCATCCGGCACAGAAGGCAGGATTACCACATCTTCACCGGGTTTCCAATCCACCGGGGTTGCCACGCTGTGATATGCTGTCAATTGCAATGAGTCCAGCACACGGAGGATCTCATCAAAATTCCGACCTGTAGATGGCGGATAGGTGATGGTCAGTTTTATCTTTTTGTCGGGAGCAATGATAAACACACTGCGTACAGTCGTTTTCTCCGCTGCACCCGGGTGGATCATATCATAGAGCTCGGCGATTTTGCGATCCGGATCGGCGATCAACGGATAGTTGACATGCGCGTGTTGTGTCTCATTGATATCCTTTACCCATTCGTGATGAGAATCCAGAGGGTCCACACTGATCGCAATCACCTTCGTGTTGCGCTTTGCAAAATCATCCGTAAGTTTTGACATCCGTCCGAGTTCCGTTGTACACACGGGTGTGAAATCAGCAGGATGGGAAAACAAGATACCCCAGCCATTTCCGAGATATTCGTAAAAGTCCAGTGGGCCTTCAGTTGTTTGTGCCTGAAAGTTTGGAGCAATATCTCCAAGTCTTAGTGCTGCCATGAGTTAATGGTTTTAATTTGTGACTAAATAGAACAAGATGCTTCAATATTCAATATTCATCATTCATTCCTAGTACACCGGAAGCGAATGATCTATCTCTTTTGCCCATGCAAGGACACCGCCTTTGAGGTTGTATAGATTTTCGAAACCATACTTATCCTGCAACTCACGGACCACATCTGCACTGCGCTTTCCGCTTCTGCAATGTACGACGACTTGTCTTTGTCTGCTGATTTCATCCACATGGTCTTTGATCTCCCCTTTAGGGATAAGTCTGCCGTTGATATTCACAATGTCATATTCATAGGGTTCACGGACATCGATCAGATCAAAATCTGCCCCGGATGTAATGAGTTGAGCAAGTTGTTGGACAGTAACTTCACGGACGCCATTTTGCCTGGCTCCACTTTGGCTTTCATCAGCCATTACCTGCTGCGGTATCCCACAAAATTCTTCATAATCAATGAGTTGTGTAATAGCTTTTGCTGTCTGATCTTTGGCTATGCGCAAAATTCGTGTCGTAAAACCCGCCGCATCAAACAGGAATAATCTTCCCGCCAGCGTCTCCCCAACTCCAGTGATCACCTTGATGACTTCATTCGCCTGGAGGCTTCCAAGAATTCCTGGTAATACTCCGAGTACACCGCCTTCAGCACAACTCGGGACGAGTCCCGGTGGAGGAGGTACAGGGAAGAGATCACGGTAGTTTGGACCACGCGATCCATCAGCATACAGGTAGTTGAAGACGCTGGCCTGCCCTTCGAACCGGAAAATAGAAGCGTATACATTTACTTTTCCAAGGATCACACATGCATCATTGACCAGGTAGCGCGTGGGGAAATTATCAGTACCATCCGCTACGACATCAAAATCTTTGATGATCTCAAGGGCGTTGGATGCGTTGAGATGTGTATTATACGTCCGGAATGTGAGATGTGGATTAAGTTTTTCGAGCCGTTGTTTTGCAACTTCCACTTTTGGCTTACCTATATCGTCGACTGTAAATAATACCTGACGTTGAAGATTGCTTTCATCGACGATATCGAAATCCACAATCCCGATCGTTCCCACACCAGCAGCAGTGAGATATTGAAGCAGCGGGGCACCCAATCCACCCGTACCGACAACAAGTACCCTTGCACCCTTCAATTTGCGCTGCCCCTCGATATTGAATTCCGGAATGATCAGATGCCGGCTATAGCGCTCCAGTTCTTGTTTTGAAAAGGTGATTTGGGACATAGGGATGGATGATGGTTGATAGATGATGATTGATGGTTTCCTTCCTATTGAATTTGAACTTGCGTTTGCGTTTGAGTTTGGATTTCTCTCACCTTCTCACCTTCTCACCGTCTGTTTTTCCTCCAGCAATCGCGGGAATAATACTCACTTCATCACCTGACTTCAATGCTGTATCAGGGCCGTCAAGTTGTTGGATATCCTGGTCTCCAAGAAAGATCCGGACAAACTTGCGGATATTTCTGTCTGAATCAAACAAGTGTTGATCCATCTCCGGAAATGACAGTGCCAATCCCTGGATAGCCTCTGCCACAGTTCTTGCCTGTACTTCTACAATGGATTTCTCTGCTGTAAACTTACGTAACGGTGTTGGGATGAAAATACGAATCATAAATTGATGAATGATGATTGATGATTGATGAAAGATGATTCATGAATAATTACTTAATTATTGAGGCCTGCAATCCTGATTTCCTTCGCCTTCGCCTCAGCCTTCGCCTTTTTTAATTGACTTTTGCGCTTGAATTTGAGTTTGAGTTTGTGTTTGCACTTCCTCTTCCTCAAACTTCTCTCCTCTCAATTGATAACTACGTGTATCTGCAACTTCGTCATGCAGCAGAGACACAATCGTGTATGAGAAAAACGGATATGCTGCAGCAAGATCGTGTTCTGAAGGAATAGCCGGATGCTCGGGATGTGAGTGATAAATACCCAACAAACTCAACCCATCCATCGCAGCCTTCTTCTCTGCTCGCAGGTAATCTATCGGGTCGACAATGAAACGACGCTTTCTGTTTTCTTCACTGATGTTCGTTGCAGACCAGGTCTCGGTGATTGTGCGTGTATCTCCACTCTCATATCCAAGAAGGAATCCACATGCCTCCTCCGGGTAGAATTTTGTCAGCCACTGATGCATAGCCCGCAACGCCCGTTCTTCAAAAATGATTCTCATGAAAAAATTTCTCCAAAAATGAGTTGGGAAACTTCATCATAGCGTTCTAATGCGTCAGGTAGTACAGTGACGATCAATCCCTCCGTTACACGTTGTGCTACCTGATATGCACCTATAAGATTTGCGGCAGCAGATGGCGAGATCAGATAGCCTTCATGTTTCCTGATATACCGGATCATCTCATAAGCTTCTTCAGAATCCACCTCGATCTGCGCATCAGCCAGTGAAGGGTCATAAACCCGCGGCACATTCGCTGTTGCAAGGTGTTTCCAACCTTCCAGTCCATGCATGGCGCAATTGGGTTGCAAGGTAATCATCTGTATTGCGGGATGATATTCCTTCAATCTTTTCGCGGTACCGCTGAAGGTGCCTGTAGTTCCAAGGCCGGCTACGAAATGCGTCACTTTACCTTTCGTCTGTGCAATGATTTCGGGTCCCGTGCTAAGATAATGGGCTTGCCAGTTGGAAGGATTGCTGTATTGGTCGGCATAGAAATACTCATCAGGATTTGCCGCCAGGATCTTTTTTGCTTCTACCTGCGCACCTTCAGTCCCTTCGGCAGAGGATGTGAGAATCACTTCAGCGCCTAATGCGTGCAAAGTTTCTAAGCGCCTGGCAGAGGCATTGCTGGGCAAACAAATGACCGTCTGCAGATGCAACCTTTTCAATAAGGTCGCATATGCAATAGCCGTGTTTCCACTTGAGGCATCCAGGAGAGCAATTCCTTTCTTGAGATGACCTTGCTGTAGTGCGATGCGGATGATTTGATTTGCAGCACGTGCTTTTACACTACCGCCTGCTTGTTCCCACTCCAGTTTAGCCAAAATCTGCACTTTATCCCTGGACAGGCTGGGAACAGGTACCAGGGGTGTATCTCCGATATTGACATGTGCCTGGAGGTTGGCATACCTTTTATAAATCTGAGGTTTTGCTTGCATATAGTTGATATTCAAATAGTTAAGTTTAGACTTTGACAACTTTTCAAAAGTTGTCAAATTCCCAGTTTGTCAAATTCTTCTTACGACTTCTTCTTGCGACAGAAAACAAAAAGGCCTTTCAATCCGGCGCGAACTGAAAGGCCTTTATATATCTATATACCTCTTCCAGCTCTAGCCAGGTGGCTGAGTACAACAGCAGCAACAACAAGCGCAGTACTGGAAGAATGATAATTTCACGTCACAGAAATTTATACAAATATATCCTGTACAATTGATTTCCGCAAGAGCCCCTGAAAATGAGCTCGTACGGAGACACAAACACGATTCAGACGCGTTTGTTGCTTTAAGAAGGGTCAAAATTTATGCCAGAAAACAAAACAGCTGAGAGCTCGGGAAGACCGTATGCATTTCCAGGACAAACCGGGTATTACAAGGGCAAGGTCCGTAACGTGTACTTCTTTGGTGACAAAGTCGTGATGATCGCCTCGGATCGCATCAGCGCTTTTGACCATATCCTGCCCAGGCCGATTCCCTATAAAGGGCAGGTATTGAATCAGATGGCCGCATATTTCCTGAATGCTACCGCCTCGGAAGTACCGAATTGGCTTTTGGCTGTTCCTGATCCCTGTGCATCCGCTGGAATACTCTGTGAGCCGATCCGTGTTGAAATGGTGATCCGTGGTTATCTGGCAGGACACGCGTGGCGCGAGTATTCTGCAGGTACACGCACTCTCTGTGGGATACGGATGCCCGAAGGTATGCGTGAGGGTGATCAGTTTCCGGAACCAATTATCACCCCTGCGATAAAAGCAGAATCAGGGCATGATGAAGACATCAGCGCAGAGGACATAATCCGGAGAGGGATCCTGAGTAGTACAGACTTCGCAATACTCGAAGACTATACGCACACACTTTTTACCATCGGTTCGAGCATGGCGAATGGCAACGGCTTGATCCTCGTAGATACCAAGTATGAATTTGGCAGGCACGATGGAAAGATCTTTCTCATCGATGAAGTCCATACTCCCGATAGCTCCCGATATTATTATCTCAGTGGATATAAAGAACGACAGGAGCGTGGAGAACGGCAACAGCAACTCAGCAAAGAGTTTGTCCGTGAATGGCTGATGTCAAGAGGATTCCAGGGTCTGGATGGACAGAAGATGCCTGAGATGCCAGATGACTTTGTGAGCCTGATATCAGAACGCTATATCGAGCTCTACGAGCGGATGACTGCACAGGCATTTGTTCCGATGACGACCCCAAATCCTGAAGACAGAATTGAGATGAATGTATTACGTTGGCTCAAACAGGAAGGAATTTACTAAGGGATGGGAGTAATATATTCCCTTTCTCCCGTCATCTTGAATTCCCGGATACTCTTTGTAACAGACGGATGCCTGAGAACATCTTGAACAACCACTTCGGGCAATTCGATTACAGCAAGGGTATTTTTCAGGAATATAAAGTTGAAGCCCAACTGGTTTGCACCGATAAGTCTGTAGCCTTTTTGCTTGCCGAGTTTCACCATCGCAATTGGGCTTGCGCCGTGATGTGTCGCAAAATCAGCGGAAGAACTTCTCCCATAGGGAACGACGATGTTGTTGAATCCAAATCTGACATGCGTTTCTATGACGACAACTTTAGGTTGAATCGCTTCTATTGCATTCCAGATCCAGTAGTCATCCCCATCGATATCAATGGACAATAATTCAATCTCGCCTGTCATGCCGTTTGATGAGAGAAGGTCATTAACATTATCAGGTGAAACAGCTGCGCAACGGAACTGTGGTTGGTACATCCATGGATGCGGGTACTTTGCATAAAATCGCTGCCCTCGCCGGATGCTTTCAGGATTGCTATCTACAAAAAGACCGCTCCATCCGAAATTAAATGCCAGGTTGGCACAATTACTATTGATGCCGTCATCAGATCCGATTTCCACAAATGTCTTTGACCCCATCCCAATTACTGAGAACACATAGAGAAGCATCCCATCTTCTTCAAACTGTGAGAATACACGAAATCCGGTTTCGCTCAAAGGCAAAGAATGACCGGACACCAGGCGGTCTCGGTAATAGTGGTATAGTTGTCGTTGAGTAATCTGTACCTGCGCTGAAAACCTATTGCGGACTTTCAGAATGAGAAAGTACTTTTTCACCAGATTTTTAAGCCACATGAGAATTCGAGATTTTTTTCAAAATCCAGGTATCCTGTTCAATATAGTGAGCCTGCTTCTTACCACCTATATGCTTCAGAATCTCTAAACCCGAATTGCCAAAAAGGGCACGTAGATACGATGGAGGATGGAACGCACCAAACATACGCTGACCTTCTTTGGCTTTACTTCTAATGACAAGTTTACCAGCATCAAAAGTGCGACATTCTTCTGGCGTGAGTTTTTCCTTGAATGCTTCGCCATGAGTTGTGAGGAGAAGAATGCCATTCGGGCTTAAGATCCTTTGCAATTCCCTCGACCACAACAGGTGGCTTTCTTCGGACAAATGGGTGAAAATTGAAATGCCGTAGACAACGTCAAAAAAACGATTGTCATAAGGCAAGGGCGGAGAGATGTCATTCAGTGAGAAAGAAACTTGTTTGATGTTTTCCTGGCACCAGGCAATTGTTGCAGGATTGTAATCGCAACCATAGTATGCATGCGATGCCCCAAAGAGAGTTGGCAGGTGCCGAATCACACGCGCCGGCCCACAACCCCAATCCAGGATATGCAAATTTTCGGTGAGTATGTAAGGACTTACAAGTTCCTTGATCCATTTGGCCGTCTCTTGTCCACCCAAATAGTACCTGCGATAATCCATCTGAAAAGATTCATACACCAGGTAAGTTGGGGGCAGGGGTATGTCTTGATACTGTACTTTGAAGCGGCGGTTTGCCGGACTCTTGAGTATGCGTACAACTAAATAATGACAGTAATCTATAAATGGTGCACCTCCGAGTGCGCGTATTCCTGATAGGAGTCGTGATTTAAGATTCAAAGTGGTTCAGGAATTTATCCTTTGATTGGAAGATACATCTCAGGTATGACGCCTTAAAAGTAAACACTGTAAATTAAACTAAGCATAGATTTGACAACTTTTCAAAAGTTGTCAAATCTCACCGGCACAAGTTATGAGAAAGGTTCGTTGGGGCATCCTGTCTACCGCCCGTATCAATCGACGCCTGATTCCTGAGTTGCACGCATCTGAACGCTGTCAGCTCATCGCTGTCGCGAGCAGGGATCTCAGGCAGGCAAAAGACTATGCGGAAATATGGAATATCCCCCGTCCATATGGCAACTACGAAGCCTTACTTGCTGACAAGGATATCGACGTGGTCTATATTTCTCTGCCTAACGATTTGCATATGACATGGACGGTCAGAGCCCTTCATGCCGGCAAACATGTACTCTGTGAAAAACCCCTTTGTTTGTCAGAGGATGAATTTAAGAAAATTGCACTTGCAAGTGAAGAGACAGGTAAATCGGTGATGGAAGCGTTTATGTACATGCATCATCCGCAGACAGCTCACTTTAAAAAGTTGATTGATGAGGGTGAGATCGGCGAGGTAGTTTCACTGTACAGTGAGTTTGCTTCTACCTTCAACCGGCAGTCGGATAACTACAGGATGTCTGCAACAAAGGGTGGGGGAGCACTTTGGGATATCGGTGTCTATCCGGTGAGTTTCTTTCGGTACCTGATTTCATCTCCTGTCCTTCAAGTGAATGCAAAGGCGCGTATTGAAGGTGGTATTGACAAGAGTTTTTGGGGGAGGATAGATTTTGCAACAGACATCACAGGCCAGTTTTATGTGAGTTTTGAATCGATATATTCGACACGTACATCGATCATGGGTACGACGGGAAGACTGGATATTTCTCATCCCTATAATGCAATCTCCGAGTGTAAGGCATCTCTGACGAAGGAGGATGAAGTCAGAGAAATTATCCTTCCACAGGCATCGCTCTATGCCGGTGAGGTGGAAAATATGAATGATGTGGTATTGAGAAATGAAACGCCCCGGTTTACTATCGATGACTCTGCGAAAGTGCTGGAGTTGATATTGGTACTGAGGAAGGATGCAGGGATGGAATGAATGCCCAATTAAAGTCAAAATGTAAAATGTAAAAGTCAAAATGTAAAATTGAATATCTAAAGCTGGAGCTTATTTATTTTTGACTTCTATTTTTTTCATTTTACGCGTCCGAATGGACTTCGTCCGGGCGGACATTTTGACTTTAATTCATTATGCTCTCAAGCTGTTCCGCCACATACTCAATCTCCTCCATGGTATTATACACCACCACACCCATGCGAATCACACCACCCTTGTCTGGTAAATCAAGAATCTCTGCAGCGCGAATGGCATAAAAGTGTCCATCCCATGCAAAGATTCCCTTCGCAGCGAGGGAGCGACATACACTTTCAGCCCCCATACGATCGAGGGTAAAGGCTATTGTTGGAGCACGAAGTGTGTTGTCGAAATCCTGACCGTAGAGTGTGGTACCCGGGATACTCTTAAGTTCGTTCCATAATTTCTGCGCAAGAAAGAACTCATGTTTACGTATTTGAGCGAATGCATTTTCGAGTTGTATGCGCAGAGTTGATCCATTTCCCAGAGAGGCAATGAAATCGATGGCAGCGCTCACACCTGCAATCGCCGCATGATTCAACGTGCCGGTTTCAATCATATATGGAGGTCGCTGCTCCTGTACGCGCAATCTGTCGACAGGAACTTGAGCGAGCAGGCCGGGCTTTGAATACAGTATCCCGACATGCGGTCCATAGAACTTGTATGCAGAACACAACAAGAAATCACAACCTAGAAATTGGACATCTGTAAGAAAATGTGGAGCTGAGTGCACAGCATCAACAAGCAACCATGCACCAACATCAGAACTCAGTGTTCTCAACAGCGGAATATTATTTACTGTCCCGAGCATATTGGATGCAAGACCAGCCGCTACCAATTTTGTTTTTTTATTGATTTTTATAGCTGCATCTTCATAATCCAACGTACCGTCAGGCAGCAAATGTATCTCCCTGACGACCACCCCTCGATTCTGAAGAGTTAACCATGGGCCGCGATTCGCTTCATGGTCAAGTTGCGTGATCACAATTTCATCACCCGGTTTTAGCATTCGACCTATACCCCGGCTAAGGCTGAAACAGAGAGTCGTCATATTCTGGCCGAAAGAAATGCAATCGGCTCTTTCAGCATTCAGAAATGAAGCACATCGCTCGCGTGTCTTTGCCATGAGCTCATCCGTCTCATGCGATGTCACAAACTGACCATGCGTATTCGCGTTTGCTGTCCTGTAATAATTGCTGATTGCATCTATAACGACAGCAGGCATTTGTGTTCCGGCTGGACCGTCGAGAAAGACTGCGAAACGACTACCAGCCTGGTGTGATAACGACGGGAAATGAGCACGGACCTGAGTATTCATCGGAAAAGAATTTATTGCACCTGACAAAAATAACCGCACTTTTTGGTTGCGTTGTAACTCATCTTTCCATATATTTACTCAACACGCATGTTCTCGGTGGATTGATTCGATAATTTCTTCATCCGAAAGTATTCATTAATTAACAATCTAAAACTCCCCGTTATGAAATCAAGTATGTACCCCGGTTGGCTGAAATGCCTGTTGCTGTGTCTCATGTTCTGTACTTTATACCAATGGCAAGCGAATGCATGTGAAGGCACACCAAGGCCCCCTTGTGGACGTACAATGTGGCTAACTATACTCACTCCGAAGAACATCGCGATACCACAGAATGGTCAGATCAACATTCCCATCATCCTGGTACCATATGTGTTTTGGAATACCAATGCCGGCTGCGCCCAGCCTGCACTCACCGCAAATTCATCCATCCTTGAGAGATCTTCGATTAATCTCCAGGTGGCAGTTGAAGTGAAGTTTGTGTCTGCGAACACAGGGAATCTTCAAAATTTAGGCATACAGATGTTTAATCTTCCGGCACCAACGGTTCCTGGCCTGCAGACAATGAATGCAGTGATTATTGTACCTGATGGACAACTAGATCGCGATGATGTTTACACGGGACAGTTCGATGCTACTGCCACAGTCACATTTACAAGTGGAGTCGGTGCAGGGACACTGAGTGCATCTGCTTCTGCACAGGCCTATCTTGTGCAACCCATGCCGGGTTTTCCGGAAATTCCTCGCGTAAATATTGAATACGTACCGGTAAGTGAAAATGATCCCGGCTATATGGAATGCCGTCGGGGTGATCAGGCATATCTGTATTTCCTTGTAACGAATAATGACATGACAAATTCCGTGACGTTGGATCTGAGTACACAGGTCGGTCAGGTTGCCGGTCTTCCAGATGGTTTTGATCCTGCTAACGCTCAAAACAACTTTAATGCCGGAGTGTATGCGATATCTGACCCAACAGGAGATTATTTCAACCATAAGTTTGTTAAAAATCCCGCCACGTGGGAATTGCTCCCTGAAGGTGATCCACACCTCAATCCAGCCTCACTGGATCAGCAAATAACATTATCAGCCGGCAGATCAAGATTCGTTGCAATATGTATCCGGAGTTTTGGAATGTGCGCGAATGGATCATGCAACAAGGTTGCTCTTCTCGCACAAGGTCAGTTCTCGGATGGTAAATTAGCTCTGGCATGTGCGAGCAGCGCAATCGTTATAGATGATGCAGCACCGAAATCACGGAGGTGCGAAATTCAGGATGATATCAAAACGGATATCAATGCCGCTGCCTGTTTTAGCAAGTCTATATTTGTGGACGCTAATCAGCAGTCTATTCCACACGCGACCACGAATGCTTACGGTAATGTCAACCCCGGTAACAATGATGGGGGATGGTGGCTTTATGGCGAGAACGTCACTACTGAGCCTGGTATGTTTGATATGGTATCGGATTATATTCGCTTTGATGAGAATGTCGAAGTATCAGGTGTCCTTTACAGCGTCCAATTTTCAGGAATGACTGGTACGGCTATTAACGTCGTTGCAATCTCTCCCTTGCCATCCGAAGCCGGTAGTTCGCTAGCCATCCCTGTCATCCGGTATTTACCCAATGCTCTGATCACCATCGCCATACGGCCAGATGTGGACTCCATCTTGATTCAAACAATATCGGGAGGAATGACCGTGTTTGAGGGAAAATTATCTGAATTTCTTGAAAATCCCCCACCAAATTTTATTCTCGAAGAGACGACATGCCGTACTTTCCGGAAGGTCTCTGACTTTTCTGGTCGGGAAATTTGCACAGATATTTACAGTTTTAACAAATTGCACAAACTGGGACAAAACCCTGATCACAGCATTGAAGTTGTCGATCAAAATGGCATGTCAATTCAAGGGACTGTGTCCATTGCCGGAGGTTTTGTAGAACCGCCCACGCAGAACTTCAACGGGACGATCAGTTTTAATTTAGTCAAAGCCGCACTTCCTTTTGCCCCTCAACGTGCGATTGGTTATTTCACTATTAATTCCCCTGGTACGTTGAGTCCGCGTGTCATTCCGTTTGCGTCATCCAGATTTGAGCGCCAGAGTTATATCATCACCAATGAAGAAGATCTCGTGAATGTAATATGTGCAGTGCAGGCGCGCAATGGGCATGTCGACATTAGTTTTGCTCCCTCACGAGGAGACCTCGCGCTCACTAATTTTGCCGCTTCCAAAGGAGACTTTGCCGGTGATGCCGTCTTTATGAATGGAAATATCCGGGCGCCCGGAGGAGATAGAAATGCGTTGACAGCGGTAATCATTGATGGATCGGCATGCCCGCCACCATGTGATGTGTTTAAATTCGTGGGCGATGGGAATCATATCGAAAATATTCAATTCATCAATTTTCCACAGAATGCGTTGACTATGATGGGCGATCAGAATAGTGTTGCGTCGTGTATTTTTCAGGATAATGGTGGCTCCGGTGTTGTAATTGCTGAAGGTGTTGACAATACTATTTCGGCAGGTAGCTTTTATAATAACGGTGGACTTGGAATTGACCTCGGTGCAGATGGCTTCAGTGGCAATGATCCTGCAGATATCGACACAGGAGCAAATCATTTGCAGAACTTTCCTGTACTGACCAGGGCTAGTCTGGACGTAGATGGCGGTACGTTTATTCAAGGAACAATAAACAGCACACCGAAGACCCTCTTGAATTTACAATTTTATACAAGTACAACCTGTAATGGATCCGGATTCGGTGAAGGCGAGCTCTTTATGACGGAAATGCAGGTAATGACAAATGCGCTGGGAGATGCGTCGTTCAGTTTTACGGCGGAAACAGAATCTGCGATGGGTATGTTTATCACTGCTACTACCACCGACCCGGATGGTAATACGTCGGAATTTTCTGCTTGTCAGGAAGTACTTGGTACGACGGCGGTGCAAGAAGTGATCAGCGAAAATGCCTTGCGCGTGTATCCGAACCCTGTCGGAGACATCCTGAAAATTCGAATGGAACTTGACAATGCGTCAGATGTCAACGTGGAGTTGTTGAGCAGTTTTGGAATGGTGATCTCAAGCGTCTATGAAGGTTATTTGATGACGGGTACTCATACACTCATGGCCGCGACAAATCGTTTGCCGCATGGGCTATATTTTTTGCGTGCACTGATCGGCGATGAGGAGAGGATATTGAGGGTCGTTGTGCAATGAAGTAAATGAAGCTTGTTGAAGCATGGTTCATGGCAGAAATGCGTACCCGGTCTCCCAGCGTCTCTGTATAACTCACCCCTTACCCCTCTCTGTCCGACATACTGAAATTGGACGGCATTGAAAAAACAGAGAGGGGTTGGGGGTGAGTTATAAGATGTAGTGCGAGTGAGATTGTGATGAGAGAACCATCATTCAATAATGGAAATACGCTTTAGTTGTTAGAGGGATGAGTTCTGCAAATGTGGATACTCGTTTCAACTCCAGATGGTAGAGATGCTTCATAGTTCCTTCCAACTAAGTATTTTACAGGTTCCCAGATATGCATTCTTAAGATGAACCATTCTTTATTTGGATTTGGTAAGCCGCTTCTGCAGTTCTTCAAGGGGAATTCCCTTTGTTTCCGGCATCACAAATAATACAAACAACAACTGCAATACCATCATCCCTGAGAAGAATGCAAAGATCGCCCCTCCTGAAAAGGCTTGAAGTACAGGCAGGGTGATCATCGTGATTAATGCAGCAAATACCCAGTGTGTTCCAGACCCTAACGACATCCCATAATCACGGACCTTATTCGGAAAGATCTCAGAAATGAATACCCAGATGACTGCACCTTGACCGATTGCATGTGACGCAAGAAAACCACAAACAAACACCACAACATAAACTCCTTGTGCACCAGTGTAAAACGCCCATGATACAGCGGCGAGGAACAGGATGTAACCAATAGATCCTATGATCATAAGCTGTCGTCTGCCAACTTTATCAATAAGGTACATGCCGATGAGTGTAAAAATGAGATTCACAACTCCAAGTGGAAC
>DATDQA010000347.1:0-3850 GCA_035292505.1 Saprospiraceae bacterium
TAGAAACAACCTAGTAAATGAAAGACTCATTCCCCATCAACGGCACTGATCATATCGAATTTTATGTCGGTAATGCCAAACAATCCGCGGTCTATTACCAGGCTGCATTTGGTTATGAACTCATTGCATATCGTGGACCAGAGACAGGTTGCCGGGATCGGGTGAGTTATGTGTTGAAGCAGGACAAGATTCGTCTTGTACTCACTTCTGCGTTGTCTCCTGAGCATGAGATTGCTCAGCACGTGGCGAATCATGGTGACGGAGTGAAAGTGCTTGCACTCTGGGTCGATGATGCGCGCCAGGCCTACGAAACAGCAATAGAGCGTGGAGCTGCAGCAGCTTTTGAACCCTATGAACTTCAGGATGCTCATGGACGTGTACACCTCAGTGCAATTAAAACCTACGGTGAGACAATACACACATTTGTTTCTCGGAATGGATACACAGGTGCGTTCATGCCGGGATTCGAGCCCAGGAAAAGTGAACGCAAAGTCACCCCAGTCGGTCTGAAATATGTTGATCACTGTGTCGGCAATGTGGAGTTGGGTCAAATGAACAGATGGGTGAAGTTTTACCAGGATGTGTTGGGATTCAAATTGCTCATCACCTTCGATGATAAAGATATTTCAACCAAATACACGGCCTTGATGAGTAAGGTTGTTGCCAGTGGCAATGAATACATCAAGTTTCCGATCAATGAACCGGCACAGGGTGCAAGGAAATCACAGATCGAAGAGTACCTCGATTTTTATCGCGGAGCAGGTGTTCAGCATATTGCGGTAGCGACGGAAAACATTATACATACTGTAAGCAAACTCAGAGAGAACGGTGTGGATTTCCTGTACGTACCGGACAATTATTATGAAGACGTGCCTGAACGTGCAGGAAAAATTGAAGAGAAACTTGAAGATCTAAAGAAGCTCAATGTACTGATAGATCGCGATGAAGATGGATACCTGCTGCAGATTTTTACAAAACCGGTGGAAGACAGGCCCACTGTCTTTTATGAGATTATTCAACGGAAAGGTGCAAGGTCGTTTGGCAAAGGGAATTTTAAGGCTCTGTTTGAGGCGATAGAAAGGGAGCAGGAGTTGAGAGGGACGTTGTAGCTCTCTATATGCAACACGATGAAGTTGTTATTTTCAGTAATTGCCTTTTTCACCTTAGTGGAAAGTTATTGCCAAACCGGCACTATCTCTGGACATGTCTATGATCGTAACGACAATACAGCATTGGTAGGATGCACAGTTCAGCTGTTAGATTCTCGCTATGGGGAGATGGTAGGGTCAGATGGAAATTATAAGATAGATCGTATCCCACATGGAACTTATGATCTTGTTGCATACTTTTTATCAAAAGGTGATTCCACCGTGACTCAAGTGCAGGTTTCTGCAAGGTGATCACCTGACATTTAAATTTTGTGTTACCCCGGTATTGTGACAAAAGCAAAGGGAACAAAATGTTTCCTCGGTGTCTTAAAAAAGATAGAGCAATCCCAGTCGCGTATGGGTTGCCCATTGACAAAGTGAATCAGAGATGGGTTTATCACATGGGTTGTGATCTACCGGTATGTATGGCAAACTGGTATTGCAAAAAAGAAATAAGATGTTGTTTTAAGTGGGCATTACACCGTAGTCTATTTTCGAAAAGATATCCGATCTCCATCGAAAATTGACTCAGGCATTTTTCGATTTACTATACAGGGGTTGTGCCAGTAGTCCTCCTACTTCCCAAAATTTTAGTCTCTGCGACATAGTTCTCATCATACTTTAGCTCTGCCTGGGTGACTAAGCTGAAGATACCGACGTAAGTATTCATTAAGGTTGAATTCAAAGAATAGTAAATATAAGGATGTCGGACTTCGCAATTGACAATGGACATTTCTCTGAGGATTTTAAAATGATCGGACAATGTTTGCTTGGCAAGAGGAAGTCCGGCCCCAAGTTCACTTGCCCTGGCCCACTCACCGTGTAGTGCGATCAACCTTTTTAGGATGATTACTCTTGCCGGATGAGACAGAGCATTGCAAAGGAGTGCGAAGTGATAGATTGCGTCATCGTACCTGTGTGCATTTGAGAAGGCCATGGTAAATGTGATTTGGTGGTTAATGATGCGTGAATATACATTCGGATGGAGAAAATTTGTCCAAGACATGGTTATTTTTTAAAAAAAACACACACAATTACCAATCAAATCGACAAACTGGATGAATAGTGTACTTGTAGTCTGGCGGAGTCCGTAAACCGGCGGAATCTCTGCCTGCCCCAAAGGGATGCCTGTGCCACACACGGTAGGCAGGCGTACTCTAAAATGAGGGAGTCCGTAAACCGGCGGAATCCGTACTCGAAAATGAGGGAGTCCGTAAACGGTCGGAATCCCTACCTGCCCCAAAGGGATGCCTGTGGCCCGGATGCCCGGCTATAGGTGGTTCGAATCCGGAGATACCAAAGTCCCAAATTTCATCTGGTGAGATATAGGGATACGGCGAGTCCTTTATAACAAGTGTTCGTACCGATATGGTTATGTCCAGTCCTCCGGGCTCAGAAGTCTTGAAGGTGATCACTTTTTCACCTGGCGAACTGTACGAAATTGAAAATGTAGCTCCGGATACGACATTGCGGAACCCAAAGCCATCATCAAAATCTGCTTCCAGGAATGTAGGTAATGGATCGTATGGATTGAACAGGTCGGCATCGAAATTGAAATCCACCATACTGTGGATCATGACGTCGCGCTGAAGGAAGATATTCGAACCTATGACCGCTATTTGATTTTCATACATTCCATAATCTGTAGAAAATGATACCTGTGAGAAACCGGGATGGGCAATCAAGTTGAATATAATAAACGAAAATAGAGTAGCTGTAAATTTCATAACGGCAGGAAATTTAGAAGATGAAAAAGAAGAAATATGGAATCAGAATAGAGTGGATCAAGGATCAGCGTGATCCGAATACTGAGATTGGTTTCTTATGGTGGATGCCTTAATGTATATTCCCATTTAGTGTGTTGCATTCTGTGGATTTTTACGAACTAATTAAAAATCAACTGCACAATTCATCGTAACCAACCAAGACGATCCGGTGATATACATGCTAAACACTCTTATCCGTTAATAAAATAGTTCAAAGGTTACAGTGTCGTGAGCGATAGCAAATATGGAGTCTTGTGAAAAATTAAAATTGTCATTCTTTGTCACACCCCAGTATATGTCAATGAATCGATTTCCATAAACTTTCTGTAAATAGTACAAGTCTACATTCATACCGTAGTAATCCGGCAAACTGCCCCCTCCCCATTCTCCGCTAAATGAAAGCAAATCATTGATATCATGTGGGTTGGTGTTCTTTATATGGAGTTTTATCCACGCATAGGGATCCATGACGATGTCGATCTCTTGTTTTTTTTCAGGAAACTTGACAGCTTTTTCGATAATGTCATAATACTGATCTGCATAGACATACAGGGCGACGATAACCGGCTCTTCCGATCTCCGAAAAGCATATTTTCCGTCGGGACCGGTAATGAACGTATCCACCAGATTCCAGTTCGGTCCGGACACTCCGCCGGCCGAGCCACCCACGAGATAGACCCGTGCTCCCTCTATCGGATCCAGGGTTCCATATTCCAAAACATAGCCGCTCACATCAAGACCCTTGATGTTGTCCCGATCACCGCAGCCAGCGCTCAGAATGAACAGGCCAAGCAGAACGGGGAAAATCAGTGTTTTCATGATAAGGTTCTCTTTGATTCGACTAAGATAATGACATTTCGACTATAATGGTAATAATTTATCAAATATATTTTCATTATTATGTGAATTAGCATTATTTATACCAATTCATGATAG
>DATDQA010000348.1:0-4513 GCA_035292505.1 Saprospiraceae bacterium
AGAGACATCACGCATCGCATTGAACCACATGAGTACATCCTCTGTGTTATGATCGAACCATCCACCGATATGCAACATCGGAATGTCGATTTCGTCAGGATAAAAAGTGGAGCTCTCGGTGAACTGCCAGATAAAATTATAGTATGGATTCTGACCTACCAAAGCAAAGGCATCGCCAAATAACGAACCAAGAGTCTCGAGGTACTCAGGAAGCACTACTCCACCGGGATAATATTGCGCATAGCGAAATTGGGGTGACGAAACCATCGGTACGGCGCATACCAGGTGTGGAGGTCTTTCACGTGCTGTCATGAACTGGATATTACCCAGCGCAGAAGGTCCCCATGTTCCGACCTTGCCATCGCTCCATGATTGTGTAGCAATCCATTCGACAGCGTCGTAGCCATCTTCACCTCTTGAGGCAACAGGATTACATGCCGTTGTAGATGCATAAAAACATCTCCAATCCAGGACTACGAATGCAAAAGGGCTGCTTGAAATATTCTGACCCACATTCAGCGGCAGGCCAATTCGGAAGAGATTCTTGTTGTATGGAGTTTGAATGAGGACGACGGGATATTGACCCTGAGCTGATGGGAGGTACAGGTCAGCTGCCACAGAATTCCCGTCACGCATCGGTATTTGAATCAGCTGTGGATTGAGTTGGGAGTATATTCTAACAGGCGAAATGGTTAATAGAATACATGCAAGCTTTATCATCATTCGGCAACTAAATTGTAAAAAGAACCTTTCAGCCAAAATGTTATCCATTCGCTTCTATCTTATAGCACGATGTAACTATTACTGGAATGATACTTTTGCTTGCTTAGACGTCAAAATTCAGGCAGGGTTTATCGTTACTTGTTTCTTTCATTATAAATTTTACAAGGTGCTATTTTTTCTTTTGCGCGATATGCTTTAGCATATTTCTGAAAATGAAATAATGGAAAGGGAGCATGGTGTACCAGTAATTCCGACCCAGAATTCCATTTGGACGAAACGTAGCAGTTTGTTTTAGAATAGACCTTGTTTCGGTGCTTTGAATTGAAAACTCGAGCCATGCTTCACCCGGCAGTTTCATTTCGGCAAATAAAAGCAAGCGGTAATTCGTGCGATCGACCAAAAGTACTCTCCAAAAGTCAAGGGCATCACCGGGCTGAATATCTACATCACTTCTTCTTCCTCTTGCCATACCTACACCTCCAACGAATTTATCCAACAATCCGCGCAAGCGCCATAATAAATCTGCGTAATACCAACCATTACTTCCTCCAATCCCAAAGAAACGATTTGCAACTTCCTCGACGCTATCGTAATCAATTTCAGTCCACTTTCGTATTGTAAAACAGCCGTTCACAGGTACTTCGACGTATTGCTTCACATCCAACCTGTTCAGACTACTCGAGGCAGCATCTGTCCAGCTCGAGACTACCATATTTTGTTCAATCTTCAGGAAGGCTAATTCTATCGCTTCACGATACGGAATCAATTCTTGAGGAATAATTTCCTGAATCGAATGTTCTTTACACACGACATCACTTTGCAGGCTTTGTACCAGCTGGCGTGCAATCGTGAAGTTCGCAGAGGTTGTAATATATAACCAGTATGAAGAAAGACCTGCAAACAGCATCGGTAAAGAAAATAGATACCGCTTGTATCCACGTACTGCAGCAAACTCCAAAATCATCTGTTTATACGTCAATATATCCGGCCCCCCAATCTCGAAGGTCTTAAATAATGTTTGCTCATTCAGCAGGCTCTTATGTAAATAATTTATGACGTTCCGGATAGCAATAGGCTGACAATGTGAGTTCAGCCACCTGGGCACTATCATTACCGGCAACTTTTCTGTCAAGTCCCTGATGATCTCAAAAGATAAGCTACCGGACCCTACGATAATCCCTGCCTCAAAAATTGTATACGGAATTCCTGAGCTCAGAAACAAATCTTTTACAACTTTTCTCGCCAGCAAATGCCTGGAAAGTGTATTCTCATTACTGATTCCACTCAAATAAATAATCTGCTTGATTTGCGTAAGGAGTGCTACAAGGATAAAACAACCGGCAGACCTGAGTTCGTATTCTTTCAGAATTGTAGATGTGTCACCGAGGGAATGTATGAGATAATACGCGACATCATATTTCTTATTATTAAAATGTTGGACAGCGTTTTCGGGCTGAAGAAAATCAAATTCGATGATATCAATTTTGCTCAGTAAGTCTGATGTCGGTTGAAAACGATTCCGGTCCCTTACAACACATGTCACCTCATGGCCGGCTTCTACCAGCACAGGTAACAGTCTCATTCCGATATATCCGTTCGCGCCCGTGAGTAAAATTTTCATAACACAACGCCGTAGAACATTACAAAGCCTAAAAAATCCTGATTCAGATTTATCTATTCTCCCCGGAGCTTATCATCCTGCCTTATCGCGAGATCGACAATTTTCTTCATGAGCCGTACAATCGTGAGAAATACCAGGTATCCGACCGACATCACAACAAAGAGCCATCTAAATGACCCCGCTTCATCCATCGACTGTCCGGATAATACCGTCGCTGTTGCTGCCGAGGCTACCATCAGTAAGACAAAGCTCAATATGGCGTCGCGCCAGTATCGATTGGCTTGCTTCGCCTTTAAGCTGAGAATACTACTGCACAGTGCATAAAACAAGATGCATGCAGTCATGAGTATCCAGGGTGAATTCTGCGTAGACGTTCCCACACCTGAGACATTCGAACCCCGGTCAATCAACGCAAGAAAAGCCACAAGTACAAAAATGATTGCTGCCTGAAAGAGCGGTTGAGCGGCTATTTTCGCCGCAATGGTATTTTGACGAGTCTCTTTCATGGATGTACCAGTTCACCAAAGAGATCGTATTCCGAGGCATCGGTGATTTTCACAGAGGCAAAGTCACCTATCCGAGTATAGGAATTCTCAGCCCGTACATACACTTCATTATCTACCTCAGGAGAATCACTTTCTGTACGGCCGACAAAGTATTGCTCCTCTTTTCTATCAAAAAGAACACGGCGCACCTTACCGACCAATGCAGTGTTCATATCCAGAGAAATCGCGCGTTGAATTTCCAGCAACCTGTTGGCACGTTCAGACTTTACTTCCCCTGGAACGTCATCCTTCAGGAGATAACCAGAAGTATTTTCCTCATGAGAATATTCGAATACACCGACTCGATCGAATCGCATTTCCTCTACGAAGTTGCAAAGCGTATCAAACTGCTCCTCTGTCTCCCCGGGAAAACCCACAAGGAATGTCGTACGCAATGCAATGTCCGGAGCCATACCACGGATAGAGCCAATGAGTTCTTTTGTCTCCCGTTGTGTGATCTGACGTCGCATAGCATCCAGGATCGTATCATCGGCATGCTGCAATGGCATATCGAGATACTTGCAGATGTTGGATCGCTCGGCCATCACCTGAATGACCTCCAAAGGAAATTTATGCGGATAGGCATAGTGCAATCGTATCCATTCTATACCGTCTACATCGACAAGTGCATTCAGTAAGTCCGGCAACGCACGGCGTTTATAGTTATCCAATCCATAATAAGTGAGTTCCTGTGCAATGAGCATCAGTTCTTTGACACCATGAGATGCAAGATGAACAGCTTCTTTCCGGAGAGACTCAATACTTCTCGAGATATGAACACCGCGCATAAGTGGAATTGCACAAAACGCACATGTCCTGTTGCAGCCTTCCGAGATCTTCAGATAAGCGTAATGAGAGGGCGTCGTAATCGAACGTTCGCCGATGAGCTCATGCTTATAATCAGCGTTCAATGTATGCAGTAATGAAGGCAGCTCAAGCGTGCCGAACCAGGCATCGACTTCGGGGATTTCCAATGCGAGTTCTCCGCGATAGCGTTGAGAGAGACACCCTGTCACGTAGAGCTTATCGACACGGCCCTCTTCCTTATGTTTTGCGTACTCAAGAATCGTATCGATGGATTCTTCTTTTGCCACATCGATAAAGCCGCAGGTATTGATGATCACAATCTCGGCTGCATCTTCTGCATCGTGTGTGACCGAGTATTGATTATGTCTTAATTGAGTAATGAGATTCTCAGAGTCGACAATATTTTTAGAACATCCAAGCGTGATGACGTTGATCCGTTTTTCCCTACTTCCTTTGGTTTTCAAAATTGTGCTATTAGCGTTTCTGACCGCAAAGATAAGCGGCAAAATTCGTGGAGGATAAAATCAAATCCGAGTAGTATGCAAAGGGACACAGGATACGCAAAGAAGGTCTCGCACAGGCACAGAGATCACTGAGAGAATGCACCATATAGCCAACTATCTCTGTGTCCTCCGTGTCTCCGTGAGAAATATGATTCGACATGCTAAGTGAACTCATTTTGCATATGACATAATGGGACGCCAGGCATGCAAAGAAGGTCTCTCACAAAGGCACAGAGATCACTGAGAGAATGCACCATATAGCCAACTATCTCTGTGTCCTCCGTGTCTCCGTGAGAAATATGATTCGACATGCT
>DATDQA010000349.1:0-5340 GCA_035292505.1 Saprospiraceae bacterium
TGATATCCATGGAAAGCCAATCCAAACAGTGTTCAGCAGTAAGTTAAGTCATGAAGGCGCTTTTCGTTTTCATTACAACAGCGCAACCCTTGATGCCGGATCGTATGTGCTGCATATCACTTTGGATGGCGAGCATTTGGCGAGCCAGAAGGTGGTAGTACAGTAGAACTATTACCTGCAGAAGTTGTAAAACATATGATTTTTCAATAAATCCATGGATATGAACTTTATACGCGCAGGAATCGTCGCCTTCCTATTTATCGGTTGTCTCCGCAATCCGGGAATGGAAACCTCCTCGTTGGGAGAAGTGGATTTCGCCGTGACAGGAAAAGAAGAAGCACAGCCTTCCTTTCAAAAAGGACTTTTACTCCTCCATAGTTTCGAATATGAAGATGCAGCAGAAGCGTTTCGCAAAGCAAAAGAATTAGATCCGGCCTGTACGATGGCGTACTGGGGTGAAGTCATGACACAGAATCACAGCTTGTGGAGGTATCAAAACTATGAAGGCGCCGACTCGATTCTACAACTCCTGGCAGCCACCCCTGAGGAGAGAGTTGAAAAAGCAAAAACGCAGATCGAGAAAGATTTTATCGCCGGTGTCAACATTCTGTATGGGAAGGGAAGTAAGGTAGAACGTGACAGCGGCTATGCCGCACACATGGGTGAATTATACCAAAAGTATCCCGGTAATAATGAAGTCGCTGCCTTCTACAGCATTGCCTTGATTGGCTCTGTACCTGTTGGTCGTGACACAAAAGTCTATGAACATGCAGCCGAGATTGCGAAGGAAGTGCTTACAAGGAATCCGAAGCATCCCGGCGCATTGCACTATTTGATTCACGCCTATGATGATCCTGGTCATGCCTTGCTGGCGATGGAGACTGCGGATGCGTATGCTGTTGTTGCACCCGATGCAGGCCATGCGCTGCACATGCCTTCACATATTTACCTCGCTGCAGGCTTATGGGACAAAGTTGTCAGCTCAAACGAAGCTGCATGGGCGGCAGGCCAAGTGAGAAAGGAGCAGAAACACCTTACCAATGATGCCCTGAATTATCATGCCTATCACTGGTTGCTTTACGGATATCTGCAGCAGGGAAGAGTCGTAGATGCGAGGAAACTCGTAGATAACATGAAGGTGTTCTGCAACGAACTTTCCAGCTCACGCGCAAGAACACATATGATCTATCTCAAAACCACGTATCTCGTCGAAACCAACGACTATACCGGAGACATCGCCTTTATCAATGTCAACAAAGACGACCTGAACATCGCCACTCGTGCGCTGGATCATTTCGTCCATGGTGTGGAGGCATACCGGACAAATGCGAGTATTGTTCTCGATAGTATCATCAGGCATATGACAGCAGAACGACTTCTCGAAGAAGAGAGAAGTTCCGGAAGCAACGTGCGCACGTGCAGTGGCAGCAACTCTCTGATCCCGGACGCCCTGGATCTGCAATGTGCCCAAGTCATGGAGCTCGAACTGCAAGCCATGTATGCATGGATGCACAACGATGATACAGCGGCTGAAAAATTTCTGAGAGAAGCAGTGGACATGGAAAGCAGTTCCAGCTTTATCTATGGACCACCCTCCATCGTCAAGCCATCCTATGAGCTTTTCGGTGAATGGCTCCTTGAGCATGGGAGGTCAGAAGAAGCACTACAACAATTTGAGCGTGCATTGAAAATATATCCGGGGAGAGTGTTGTCGGTGAAGGGGAAGGAGAAGGCTGAGATGATAAAGAAGGCGATATAAGTGTAAGTGCCTTTCACCAATCGAGAGTGTTTGTATCTTAGACTTGTCCAGAGTGAAGTTTGCTGTATAGATATGTATAGACACATAAAACTAATGCAATGGGAAAAGAAGTCAAGCTATCGGTTGCAGTGTTCCTCATCAGAGAGGGTGAGTACATTACCGCGTATTCTCCGCATCTCGAGATTTCGGGTTATGGAAAGGATGCGGATGATGCAATGTTGAGTTTCGATCAATGTGTGGAAATGTTCCTTGAAGAGTCAATTGAGAAAGGCAATCTCCATGAAATCCTGCTGAAATTAGGATGGAAGATTCAGCGCGAAGGTGAGATTTTCTCTCCTCCACAAATACCCACTCAATTTCTGCTCCCAATGAGTATTGAGCGTAGAGATAAGCTCTTTCGAATATCTGCCTGAGTCTCATCATCATGACCCACAAACCAATCTCCACCCTCAAATGGGTAACCTTTCTTAATTGTCTTGGTATCGTCCTTATTCGCCAAGGTAAAGGTGATCATAGCATCTTCGACAGAACAAGGACAACTCTGCTGAGATCTATTCCCGTGAGGTTAAACTATAAAGAAGTGCCTCCTCTGCATATGAAGAGCACTGTTTACGATTCGGATGAGTGGTATCACAGACGATGAAATTGACAAGTGTGCAGCAAAAGCAAAAATGAGCCATGCTATTTAATCCTGGATCAGTATTGATTTGTGCGTTTGAGACTTCGTAATGCAATTTCCAGGATTTCTGTATGTTGTTCAGGCTCGTGCATAAAGACCTGATTCTTTAAATGTTCTATACCCTCTACAACATCCACTCCCCCTTGCTTCTGCACGACAAACTGTTCATATTCCTGCATTCTTTCTCCCAAATAGATCTGCTCTGGCTGACCAGGTGTCGGAATCAATATTGCTTTGGCCCCAACCTGCAGAAGGTCCATCAGACTACTGTACCCCGTACGACAGAGAATGACTTCAGAGCTATTCAATAGCATATTTATCGCGGGGCGATCCAGGTATGGATAGATTGTCACATTTCCTTCCTGTCTTGGTGGATCATGAGTAATCAATCCCTGCACAAGCACACATTTGCCGGGATAATTTGCGAGTTGTGGCAAAATTTCCTCTTCAAGTTTTGTGCGCTGTGGTTCAGGCCCGGAAAGAATTGCTGCAATGTCATTTTGTTTTTCCATTGGAGAATACACCTGATCGGATAAGTGACCGATGAAGCGGACTTTCTTCATGGACACATCAGTCAACTTTCCACTCAACATGCGATCTGGAGTGTCCGGAATCCAGATTTCATCAAAGTGTCTGAGATATCCGTTTACAAGCCATTCACCAGGCTTACTCATTAAAGATGTCTGCGCAAGATTGCGCAATTGATGTGTGATCAGGATCGAGGGGATCGACGGATGATAGCATCCATAACGGTTGTCAGAGATAATCGCACTGTATTTGTGTTGTGTAACCAATGCTGCAATTTGTCTTCGTTCCGTAGAGACGGCCCGGAACATGTTGCGCAACTGACTTATGGCATTGAGAAATACAGAGCTGGTCGGGTAGGTAATATTATATCCCTGCAACGCATGACTTTGGCAATCCGGAAAGGTCTTGCGAAGAAAAGTGAGTGGACCACCATCAGATGCAATTTCTACTTCATACCCTTTAGCCTGCAATGCCCTGATGACCGGGATGGAACGCGTCGCGTGACCCAGGCCCCAGTTGAGGACGCAATACAGGATTTTCTTATGGGCGGGTTCAATCATGCAGTAAATGTAGGTCAATGTCAGGCCTCAGCTTGCCATGAAGGCGGAGTCCTTCAATGATCCACAGACAGACACTTAGACATATGCTATTCAGATTTAATAACAATGGAGAGTTGCATTCCGGTTCTCCCCTAACAGAAACCTTTCATGAATCCCACCTATCACGCCTTCACCACCTTCCCACTCTCGATCTTCCCATCGGCACGTGTGACACTCCAAAAATATACGCCTGCATCGAGATGACTAAGACTGATCGTACACGGACAGGTCATGTCCACATGCAGGACCGTCTTACCGTGGAGGTCCGTGAGGGAGATATCTATGATCTCATGGCGTGAAAGGCCGAACGTGAGATCGTTTTCAAACGGATTGGGAAAGACCCTAAGTGGCAATGAAGTATGTGGACTGCTTACAGCAGAAGCAACCTCAGCATACACCTGCTGACAGCTTGTATGAGATGCATTGGTATTGCTCACGGTGAGGCATACGGTATAGGTACCCGTGGCGGTATACTCATGTAATTGGTCAGCTCCACCGGCGGTGGCGCCGTCACCGAAATCCCACTCCCAGATCTCAGGGCCATAATATGAAAGGTCGGTGAAGCGGATAGTTGACAGATCATTTTCTTCCGCTTCGTGCCTAAAGCGGGCCACCGGCATATTATCGATGCCAAGAGTATCACAGAAAGAACCGTCGAGAGGGCCGAGACGGAAATTCGGGAAGTTGGGTAATGTTCGCGCATTCCATGTGGGAAGCTTGATATGATGCTGCATGACACGGCATGCCTCACCACGCTCATTTGGCCTGTCGATCACATGCATGACCATACTTCCACCCGTAGGCGGTATGATATAGATACGTCCGTCCGGAGCTGGCGCCATCATTCCGAAATAGGTCTCAAACCAGTTCGGTTCGACATAGCCATCCCATTCCGCCACTGTCATGCGCGATGCTTCGATATCATCTGCGTAAAGGTCATACTGCCAGAGGTAATAGACGTCAGTGGCATAGAGGTAGCGCCCATTGGGCGAAATGGAGATCCCTGCAATACCATATAAGGGGATATGCCACCATCGTTCATTGGAAAGCAAGCCTGTGCATCGGTTGAAATCATACACAGTGATCAATGCTCCTGACGGTGAAAAATCGAGGCCATCAAATCTTATATATTTTAAACCATCTGGCGAAAAATATGCCTAACCTACACCTGAATTCCGAAAAGGAGAGGTTCCAAACCGTATTGTGTCTATTGTGATCTGTCCACTGGTGCCAATATAGGCAGAGTAATACTTATTAGCATCATTTTCTGCCAGAAGTACCCACCAATTCTTACCATTAGCATGACGACAAGCTGCGATTTTTCCCCAGGTCATTGTATCCTGAATGACAACCTCGTCTTTACTTATAATCACCAGTTCTTGTAACACCGTGTCTACCATGCCACTTGCAGTGTAGATACTACTTATAGCTGAATGACCATTGACACTTATATCTGCCGTGGAATAAATGAGTTTATACATGTTATGATCTAGCGGAAGGACGAGAGCACCCTGTGGTATTGGGAAGCCATATGTCTCCTTGTTCTCTGCCACCCAACGAAGCCAAAAATCACCAAACGCAATCGTTTCACCTCCAGGTAAAGGAAAATGATTCGCTGATGAAATGGACATACAATTCGAGTAAAATTGTAATTGGCCATTAAAAGAACACCCAATCATTGAGCACTCTAGCATGTCTAATGATTGTTCTGGATTAAAATAAACATGCACCGGTTCTTCGAAGAAGTCAAAATAGCTAGACCCGAAGTCCTCGCT
>DATDQA010000350.1:0-14105 GCA_035292505.1 Saprospiraceae bacterium
GGACGGTGGTGGCAAGTGGATCCGGCTGCTGAGTCAATGTATGGATATAACCCATTTAATGCGATGGGGGATAATCCTATCAGTTATAATGATCCGGAAGGAGATTTTATCCCGGCATTGCTTATTGGGGCTGCCATAGGGGCTGCCATAGGGATTGCTGCGAATGGAATAGGAAATCTGGCACGAGGAGATAGTTTTTTCAAAGGAGGGTTCCAGGCAGGTTTTTTTGGTGCCATGGGCGGCATGTTTTCTGCAGGTGTTGGCGGTGCATTCAATTCATTAGCTACATCTCTTGGAAAGGAAAGCCTTACTATTGGTATGTCAATCGCACAAGCAGGATTTCATGGAATAAATGGAGGTATGATGAGTGTTGGCCAGGGAGGAGGGTTCGGTAGTGGATTTCTGAGTGGAGGGATTTCATCTGGCATAAGTAGTGCCACATCTGGCATGGGCGCTGGTGCAATGATCGCAGCAGGGGGTGTGAGCGGAGGTATTGGATCAGTGCTTGGAGGAGGAAGTTTTTGGGATGGACTCGGGCAGGGATTGACGGTTAGTGCGCTGAATCATACTGCGCAGCATTTTCTAACGCACAATTTTCCAGAAGGAGAATCGCCATTTGACTTTAAAGAGCTAACTCTTGAAGCTGGGGAGGGAGTGACACCAGGTTGGAGTAAGGCATGGATTTATATGCGGACAGGTGAAAGCTTATCTGGATTTGACGATACCGATGTATCTTCTTCTGGATTTTCTCTGGGTTTTGGTGTTGGCACACCACTTAACTTTTCATCATCCAAAGGGAAGATCTATTTCGATGATCGACATTCTGGGTATTCAATTAAGAGAGTGTTTTCAAGCACAAAATTTATTAGGTTGAGATATGGAGGCAGTGGAATTAAAGTCATGTATGTTGAAGGGCTATCATCGAATAGAGCTCTTCTATGGCATGCTCATACGATCGGCGCTGCTATTTGGGCTGGAGGTGCCGGTGTTACATTTCCAGTTAACTTTAGATAAATGAATTATGAAGCGTATCCCTATTGTTTTCAGATTGTTAGCAACACTGCCATATGCGGTTATAACAGTTTATATTTTTTTCCCAGAGCGTTTGTCATTCATGGATGACGTAGGAATTTGGCATGCTATTGTTGTTAACGTTGCATATCTTTTATTTGTCTATTATCTTTATAAAAGAGCGTTGCGGATTAGTAGTAATAAAGGTAAGGCAAGGTTGGAGCTTCTTTGGATGATTTTCTTTAATCCATATTTAATCTATTATGTGTGGGTAAAAGATGATCAACTAATAAAACAATACGAAGGAACGGCTACACCCGAGAGGTAGCTTAAACTCAAAATGCAGGTACTGTTGCGATGATTGGAGCAGGAGGATTAGTGGTGGCTTAGGATCAGTGCTTGGAGGAGGAAGTTTTTGGGATGGACTCGGGCAGGGGTTGATTACGAGTGGGTTCAATCATGCTGCACGTTTGCTTCAAAATCAAATAAACAAGATTAAGTTAAGGAGTCACCCTGATTTAATCGAGGAGCTAATTTGTGCTTGTATTGAAGAATACCATTCTAATCCAGATGCAGATATAACAAATATTATTGAGTTTGGTGAGCGACCCCTGGGATCATCTTGGGTGGGTCAAGCTTGGAAAGCAAAAATACTTTTAAATGGTCATAAGTATGATATTTTCGTAGATGAAGCATGGGCTGCAGTATCAACACGAATGACAGCTGTCGGGTTTAAGCCAAACTTAGGTGATGTTTTTCTAGGGGGAGCAAAACATGGCAGCGGTGGTTTTTATGTAACTGGACAAAGAGGGGCACAACTCATCTCAATTTCCAGCCCTACATCTAGCACTGCGGGGTTAGCTGCCTACTACTACTTAAAAGACTTATTTATAAAACTTAATCCATACTGAAAATGAAATTGCTTGTCATAATAACAGTGATAATATATACGCTTAATTCGTCCTGTACCAAGCAAAGACCAATGATTTTAGGTCATTGGTATCTGACAAACATTGATGGCAGATCAATGTACATAGAGCTTAACTTTGTTGACTCCGACTCGGTCTTCATAGCACATGATGGACAGTTTTGGTATAAAACCAATTATGAAATAATAGAGGACAGTTTATTAATATTAGGGTCTAATAGATCTGAAATTTTAATGCTACATGCAGATTCTCTGAAGCTAAGAATTGACGAATATCAAATCGTGACTTTTCTGAGATTAAATGACAGTACATGCTCGATTGACAGTGCAGATGCTATGGTATTCAGAAGGTTTAAGTATTATGCAACAAATTTGGATGAATCGGACACATCAGGAATAGAGGATTTGAAATATGAGATGTGGAATTATTTCAATGGGAGGGTGAATGAAATTGTGAATGACGACATTAGAATTGAGAAAAAGCAGAAGTAAAATCGCAGAGTAAAGGATGAACAGATATCTGCGGGTGCGAGTCTGTAAGGAGGGTTTGGAGCGAGATCCGGGATCATACCAAGATTATCTGAGTTTACCCTGAGCCGTCGAAGGGGAAGGTAAATGAGATCGTCTTTCATCCACAAGATCTGGTTGAGAACAGCAATAAGCACAACGGGATTGAGTATCTTGGTCATCAAGGCTTAAACGTAAGTCTGGCGACGCCTTGTTCTGAGCTTGCCGAAGGATGGAGGACGCATGATGTTTACCTGTCGGAGGCATGGCAGCTATCGGACGGTGGTGGCAGGTGGATCCAGAAGCCGAATCGATGTATGGATACAATCCCTTCAATGCGATGGGGGATAATCCTATCAGTTATAATGATCCGGAAGGAGATTTTATCCCGGCATTGCTTATTGGGGCTGCCATAGGGATTGCTGCGAATGGAATAGGAAATCTGGCACGAGGAGATAGTTTTTTCAAGGGAGGATTTCAGGCAGGTTTTTTTGGTGCGATGGGTGGAATGTTTTCTGCTGGTGTTGGAGGGGCATTCAATTCATTGGCTACATCTCTTGGAAAGGAAAGCCTTACTATTGGTATGTCAATCGCACAAGCAGGATTTCATGGAATAAATGGAGGTATGATGAGTGTTGGCCAGGGAGGAGGGTTCGGTAGTGGATTTCTGAGTGGAGGGATTTCATCCGGCATTAGTAGTGCCACATCTGGTATGGGCGCTGGTGCAATGATCGCAGGGGGAGGTGTGAGCGGAGGTATTGGATCAGTGCTTGGAGGAGGAAGTTTTTGGGATGGACTTGGGCAGGGGTTGACGGTTAGCGCGCTGAATCATGCTGCCCATACGGTAACAAGTGCATTTGACAGTCCATTGCCAGATGGACGATATATATGGGAATTAAGTGAGGAATAATTAGCATTGTTTGCGAATGCAGAAACAAGATCACAAGTTACAGGGTGTAATTGTGATATTGAATTGAATGTAGCTGAAAGATCGTATTTACTTGGTAAAAACCTAACTTGGGCAACACCTACTATTAAGGTTTTGACTTTATTAAAAGCTGATGATTTTATAAGATACAGTAGCAAAACTTTGGTTTCTAATCAATTGATCAAAGGAAAAGGAGCAGTAGGTGCGCAACGAATTCCCGCCCTAAAGGGTGGCGGTATAAATCCTATTACAGGTGCGAGATTACCTTTTCATTTTCATATTCATAGGTATAATTAGTATAAACCATGGATTTGGTTCAAACAAACACCGATAATAAAACCATAATAATGAATTATATTAAATTCAGTGAAATTTGGATTGAGGAAAAAAGATTTAGAAAACCTTTTTTTTCTCTACATAAATATTTTAAATCTAAAACTGCTGAAATTGGAAATGAGAAAAAAAAGATAGCCTACTGGTTTTTAGAGGTGAATGAAAATGGTAAAATATGTAGAGAAATTGCATTTGATAATAAAAACCAATTAATTGAGAAGGCTCCATTTGGTGAGAATAGAGGACAATGGGTGGATTCAAATGGTTCATTAAATCCATTAGATTATGAAAATGTCCCTATTTCTCTTTTTAATGAGAAATGGAAGCAAGAAATAAATTCTGTTGCTTAACACCGTCATTTGACCTATGAAAATAGAAAAGCCTCGAGACATACATTCTGAGGCTTTTCTTATCCACCACATGTTATTGCGCCTAAGCCAATGTGCATTGAAATAGGAGACATTGCAATTCTTCAGATTCTCTACGACTGCGCTGCGCTCATGGCTGGTGAGCCAACGACAGTGATAGTAAATGTGCAAACTCAGAGTGGACAACAAACGAATCCAATTGCAATGAATGGTTCTGACGGAACTGAAACGGACCAAACCGAGACTTTCGACTTCACTATTTCCTCCTCCAGCAATTGGACGAGGAATTTTTGGATCGTATGCTAGGTTAAATCCCGTTCATCACTTTTTTATCAATTTTTATTTGAAGATGTTGCAAATTCAACAGAAGCCATGAGAAAAAAGATATTTTCTCAAAGCTATTGCTTGATATTTTTTGTAATAGCAGCTTTTTTAAGTTGTGCTGATAATTCTCGTGCAACTTACAAAGAAGGACAAAAGAGGGAATTAATACAATTACTAAACCCATCGTGGCGCAGTGTAACAGAATACCCTGAATGGCATGAAAACTTTGACGACAATTGGTATGATGAGTGCGTATTAGAAGCGAACGTAGTCAATGTTTCTGGGGATTCATTGAAAATTGCAGTCGTAGCTGGCAAAGCAATATACTCAGACATTAGCCGACAATATTATAAAGATGGTAGAGCGCGTGGACGAATATCAGATGGATTAATCGATGAGTACTTAAATGTTCCAATAAATGATACAATTAATGTGTATGTAGGAGTTTATGAATGTAAAGATACGTCTGCTCTGGATAGTATAGTACTAATGACACACTTACACTGTGTCGGTGTGGACACTGTGATTATGGCAAGAATCATTCTTAACTAATTAGTGATATTAATATCTTCAGATTGCTAAGCAGGGCCGATAATGGCGGAAACTTGTTTGGAGAACATATCCACTACTTCAAAGGCAACAATACCCTCGAAGCGCCACCACAATGGAATGGCAATGTTTCCTGGATGGAATGGAAGGTCGCAGGAAAACCCAGGTATATGGATTTCAGTATGATGCCGCAGGCTCAGCGGGATATTCAGAGATTCACTGGAGTCGCATTGCTATGATGCAAGCAGGATATTATACGGCCAACTGAATAAGCAAAGCCCATAAAACAGAAAAGTCTCAAGACCCGTCCTGAGGCTTTTCATCAACATCTATTATTTGCGACTATACCTTCGCAGCCACTTGCGCTAATATTCCTTCTCCGCCAGAAATAAATGATTGCCTCGCGATACTCTTCAAGTCCATGACCTAATATCTGTGCACGGCACAAATCCGCCAGCATACTCTTGCGTCAGAAGTCTCCCGGGCATAGATATCCGATATATGCAGTTCAATGACAGGTATTGTGTCTCATTCACTGAGTGATTTCAGATTCACTTGATTGCATGATCACTTACAGAAAATGATATCCGTTTTTGGTTCATTTACCATGAAATCTGTAAATTGAATTTACAATTTTCATGGTATGATCCAACGAACGCTTTATAAAAAGCTGAAAATCAGCTTATTGGAATTTCCAATAGTTTGCCTTATTGGTCCACGTCAATCGGGCAAAACCACTTTGGCAAAGGAACTCGCTACCGAGATGAATGTCGATACCGCCTATCTCGATCTTGAACTTCCCAGTGACCTTGCAAAACTTACCGAACCTGAACTCTTTCTGAGACAACATATACAAAAGCTGGTCATCCTGGATGAGATCCAGCGTATGCCAGGCCTCTTTCCTCTCTTGCGCGCCTTGGTTGATGAGCATCGCATTCATGGGCGGTTTCTTATCCTCGGCTCTGCTTCTCCTGAATTACTGCGTCAAAGCTCAGAATCTCTCGCTGGCAGGATCATCTACCATGAACTCACGCCATTTCAATTAAATGAAGTGACAACCGACAGCTCTTCAGCGATGCAACTTTGGTTGCGCGGAGGCTTTCCTCTTTCATTTCTTGCCGGTTCTGATGATGCAAGCTTCCGATGGCGTCAAAGTTTCTTACGTAGTTATGTTGAACGTGATTTGTCACTGTTAGGATTCCCGGCAGATGCACAGTTGACAAACAGATTTATTTCTATGATTGCGTATTCATCAGGTGCAGTATGGAATGCCCAGGCAATGGGAAGATCCCTCGATCTTACGCATCCTACGATCAACATGTACCGTGATTTCCTCGCACAAGCATTCCTTATCAGGATCTTACAGCCATTTCATTCAAATCTCAGAAAGCGTTTAGTCAAATCACCGAAAATATATTTCCGCGACTCGGGACTCTTGCATGCCTCGCTAAACATCACAAACCATAATGAACTTCTGGGTAATGTGCAATCCGGCTACTCATGGGAAGGTTTTGTGATCGAACAATTGATTTCGATTCTTTCGGAACAATTCCAAGTCTGGTTTCTCAGTACTCATCAAGGTGCCGAGATCGATTTACTTATCACGAAAGGGAATAAACCAGTTGCTGCCATAGAAGCAAAGTTGAGCAACTCTCCTTCCTTACCGAAAGGATACGTACAACTCACTGAAGAGCTAAACATCAAACATCGATATCTGGTCACTCCTGGAAGCGACACATATCCCGTTCATCCATCCATCAATGTCATTTCTTTGCGCGATCTCTGTTCACATGCGCACTCATGGTAATGAAGGATACTATGGGACAAACTGAATCAGCATGGCTCTAAAACAGAAAGCCTCAAGACATACATCCTGAGCCTTTTCATATCTACCATCCGTTATTGCGACTATGCCGTCGCAGCCACTTTTGTTAGTATTCTTTCTCCGCGAGAAATAAATTGATTGCCTCGCAGTAACCTTCAAGTCCATGTCCTACAATTTGCGCACTGCATACATCAGCGAGCATGCTCTTATGACGAAACTCTTCCCGCGTATAGATATCTGAAATATGCACTTCGATGACCGGCGATGTAATAGACTCTATGGCCTCGCGAATGGCGATCGAATGTGAGGAGAAGGTCAGAATTTTCCGAGAGGCTATTATGGATAATGGAAACGGAATAGCATTGAGTCCATTGGCAATCCCATACTTTGAAGCCTATAATATCCAATACTAAATCTGCAAAGTGTGTTGATTAATAGCCTTTTAGGAAGGAATGGCATGCTCTCACCAAATAGGTGCAGTCATACATGAATAAATTTCAAAATCTTCGTGGTATAAAAAAAGCCTTACGACTTTCATCGCAAGGCTTTTTGATATCATTTGAATCTTAAAAGACTATGCCGTGGTAGCCACCCCATTACTGGGGACCATCGCCTCCTTCACCGTCTTCAGAATTCTGGCAACAACCTGATACGGATCTGCATTCGATGCAGGACGACGATCTTCGAGGTATCCTTTCCAGTCATCGCGCACCACGTTGATCGGAATACGGATAGAAGAACCGCGATCGCTTACACCATGGTTGAATCTGCCGATATGCTGCGTCTCATGTAAACCAGTGAGACGCTCATTATTTTGTGAACCGTATACGGCGATGTGATCATCGTGATTTTTCTCCATCGCAACGAAGATCTTGTTGAACATCTCCTTCCTGCCGATATCACGCATAGGCCGGTTTGAGAAGTTGGTATGCATACCTGAACCATTCCAGTCGCCCTTCACGGGTTTCGGTTTGAGCTCTAAGGTCACGCCAAACTCTTCAGTAATCCTGTACAACAGGTATCTCGCAATCCACAGGTCATCCGCAGCTTTCTTGGCGCCTTTGGCAAAACACTGGAACTCCCACTGACCGATAAGCACTTCCGCATTGATACCGGTGATGTCGAGCCCTGCTTCAAGACAGGTGTCCAGATGTTCCTCTACAATATCACGACAGGTGACGTTGCCTGTTCCGACAGAGCAGTAATATCTGCCCTGAGGCGCCGGATATCCGTTTTCCGGAAAGCCCATCGGCATGCCGTTTGATGGATTCAACAGAACATACTCCTGCTCGAAACCAAACCAGAAATCTTTATCGTCAGTATAGGTACAGCGTGTGTTTGAGATATGGGCAGTCTCATCCGGATTGAGTACTTCGCACATCACCAGCCATGCACTGGCACGGGCCGGATCGGGATAGACAGCGCAGGGTTTCAACAACAGATCCGAAGACTTGCCTTCTGCCTGCATCGTGCTGCTGCCATCGAAAGCCCAGATCGGGAGCGTGTCCAATTCACCTTTGTAGTTGTCAAGATCCATGACCTTGGTCTTGCTACGTAAGTTTGGCTCGGGCTTATAGCCGTCCAACCAGATGTACTCAAATTTTTGTTTTGCCATGAGAGCGGAAGTTTTAGTTTAAATAATATTTTGGTGCGTAATGGACTGCAATAGAACTATTTGCATCCTTGAATGGCATCAAAGATAGTTTTGACATCCGTAAGTGTCAGCGCTAATTTTTTACGCATTGCTATTCTCAAAAATGGCTTTCTTTGCGTAATACACTGAAATCGAACATCTTAGAACGGCGCCTCCTGTTATGCCCAAAATTTTTCGCGATCCCCTTCACAGCCTTGTCAGAAGCCTGACCAAAGCGGAAAAGCGCAATTTCAGGCTCTATGCCAAGCGCCTTCAGAGCAAACAGGACATGTTATTCGTCCGGCTTTTTGATATCCTGGATAAGGCGATAACCTACGACGATCAGCTCATCAAAGAGAAGCTAAAGCTCACCGGGAGCAATCTCAGCAACCTCAAACGCCATCTCTACGCTCAAATCCTGAAAAGCCTGAGGCTTCTGCATATCGAAAAGGACCGCGAGATTCAGATCCGCGAGCAAATTGACCATGCCAAGATTCTGTATGAAAAAGGACTCTACTTGCAGAGCCTGAAACTGCTCGACCGTGTCCGTGCTATCGCAGCAAACGCCCATCAGGAAGTGCTCGTCCTGGAAATTATTGAGATACAGAAATACATTGAAGAAAGACATATCACGCGTAGCCGCAAAGAGAAAGGGAAGATGGAAGCTCTGCTTAATGCCGCAGAACAGCAGGAGCAACTCATCTCCAATATGGTCCGTCTGTCCAATCTGAAGATCGAGGTACACGGTCTGTATATCACGATGGGGCATGCGCGGAATGAAAAGGATCATCAGCAAGTCACTGAGAAATTCCTGGCAACGCTGCAGGAATTTGAAGCGAAAAAACTCGGCTTCATGGAGCAGGTGTTCCTCCATCAAAGCTACATGTGGTATTACTATATCCTCCTCGACTTTGAGAAATGTCATCATCACGCGCATCGATGGGTGGCCATTTTCGACAGGCATCCCGATATGATCAAAGATGATCCCGTGCTCTATATGCGTGGTCTGGCGTATGAACTCACGACACTTTTCAGTCTGCGGCATCGCGAGGCCTATGATAAGACCATGGAGAAATTCGAGCACTTCAGCAAGGAGTATGATAGCCACATGAATATGACAGGGCGCATCATCAATTTCCTCTATCTCTATACGGCGCGACTGAATAAACATTTTCTCGCAGGCACATATGCAGAAGGAATCAAACTTGTACCCCAGATCGAGCGCGGTATCAAGAGGTATGAACCGTTCATTGATATCCACCGGATCATGGTGTTCAATTATAAGATGGCCTGGTTGTTTTTTGGTGCGGGGAATTATTCTAAGTCTATCGACTATCTCAACGCGATCATCAATCTGGAGGCAGGACATTTGCGTGAGGATATACAATGCTATTCCCGATTGTTACATCTCATTGCACATTATGAGCTTGGCAATCATGAATATCTCAGGTATCAGGTCGAGACAGTGGCGCGCTTCTTTGAGAAGATGAAAGATCTCAACCATATCCAGCGCGAGATCCTCGGTTTTTTCAGGAAGAATTCTGCTTTACGAGGTGCAGGGTTGCAGTTAGCCTTACAACACCTTCGTGAAAAAGTGATCATCCTCAGCAATGACCCCTATGAGCGTCGGGCTTTTCAACATCTCGATGTGCTTGAGTGGATTGATAAAAAATTAAGCATTCTGAATAAAACAACCAGGAACAAATAATGCCAAAGTACATTGACGCAGAAGATTGTAATTACCGGAAGAAATTTTATGATAGAGATCCCCCCCTCCCTTGATTAGAGACAGACTTAGTCATTGAAAAGCCTTAAAAAAAAGGGAGGGGCCGGGGGTGGGTCAACATCTCGATGTTCTTGAGTGGATTGATAAAAAGGTTGAGGGGTTGAGAGGTTGAGAGGTTGAGAGGTTGAGAGGTTGAGAGGTTGAAAGGTTGAAAGGTTGAAAGGTTGAAAGGTTGAAAGGTTGAAAGGTTGAAAGGTTGCGCTGCGATTTACACTTGCACTTGCACTTGCACTTGCACTTGAACTTGAGTTTTCTCTCTCGCTTTCTCACAATTTCTTTGTCATCACAAAATCATTCTGCGGATCTGTACCAAGAGTAAACGTCTGTTTTCCGCTGATCACGAATCCCCATTTCTCATAAAAGCTTATCGCGCGTTGATTGCGTTCCCATACCCCAAGCCATAACATTTCATAACCATTCTTTTTCCCATACTCAATACATTCGTGCATGAGTGCATCACCGGCTTTCAAACCCTGAGAGGCCTTAGCGACATAAATACGTTCGAGTTCAATTGCCGGAGTGGCAGGAGCTTTAGGAAGTGGTTTACTCGTCCGCAGTTTAGCGTATCCGATCATCTTGTCTCCCATCGCTGCGATGAAAAATGCATTCCCGGGATCTTCAATTTCCGAGGTGAGTTTCTCGATACTGAAGGTCTGCTGCATATGCATCCTGATGTCATCTGCTGTATTCTGATCTGCATATGTTTCATAGAACGTGCTACGGCTCAGGTCTCTGAGCTGCAATACATCCTGTACAACCGCGGCGCGAATTGTAATTTCCGATACAGACATGGGGGGTGAGGTCAAATTATTCAACGAAGGTATACGCTTTTCCGCCTTTACCCGCGCGACCCGTTCTGCCGATACGGTGAATGTAGCTGTCATAGGTCCTGGGAAGCTGATAGTTTATCACATGTGTGACATCGGAGACATCCAACCCACGTGCTGCAACATCAGTTGCAACAAGAACCTGGATCCTTCCCTGTTTGAACTCATCCAAAGCCCGCTGACGGTTGTTTTGTGTTTTATCTCCATGGATCAAGTCCACTTTAATACCAGCGCTCACCAGTTTTTTATGCAGACGCTTTACCCAGCCTTTCGTTTCAGCAAATACGAGAACTTTTTCGAAATCGTCTTGCCTCACCATTTCGAGGAGAATTTCAAATTTCTCATCGCCATCACGCACCTTGATGATGTCTTGAGCGATGTGGTCGCCGGTAGTTGCACCGGTACTCACTTTTACAACGATAGGATCGCGCAACAACTGATCAATGAGATGTTGCTGTGTCATGTCTACGGTTGCAGAGAAGAGCATGGTTTGTCTCCTGCCCGTCATCGCTTTTATGATACGTTGCACATCCGGAGCAAAACCCATGTCGAGCATGCGATCAAATTCATCAAGGATGAGGACTGAGAATTGATCCAAATGAAGCGCTCTCCGGTTGTAGAGATCAAGCAGACGTCCGGGAGTGCCTATGACGATATGTGCATGCCGTTTGAGTTTTTGCATATCGCGATCCAGGTTCGTACCTCCGATGAAGCAGGCGCTATTGAGGCTCAGGCCATGTGCCATGCTTTTGAATTCATCCTCTACCTGGCAGGCAAGTTCCCGGGTAGGTACCATGACCAACGTCTGAAACCTGCTGCCCTCCATGAGACGGTGGATCAATGGGATCAGAAATGCACCGGTCTTACCGGTACCTGTCTGAGCGATACCCATCAGATCGACTCCCTTAATTAGCTGTTCGAGGGTCTTATCCTGGATCTCGGTAGGGTGGGTGTATCCTTTTTTATTGATTGCAGCCTTCAATTTGTTATTGATTGGCATGTCGTCGAATGTGCGCTTTGAAACATAGACTGCTTCGTCAAGGGGCACGGCAGATTTGATCAGACGGCGCGGATCGAGATTGGATTTCGTCTTGTTAGATTTAGCCTGTGCGCTCGTATTTGAGGCTGGTCTGGGACCATATCTCCTGTTGCCGTTTTGAGGTGCATTACCAGGTCTGTTAAAATTTCTCCTGGATCTGGAATTTGTGTTATTCATGAATTCTGTTTTGACTGACGTTGGTCAGTCGTTTAATCAATAAGTGTATAAGATATTCCGCCACCGCATGAATATCAAGTCCGCAGAGATCAATATTGAATCTGCGTTTGAGACAAGTCATACATTTCTCAGGAAAGTATCAACTATACTCAGGTTCGAGTACTTAGCTGAATCTGGAATGCAGAAAGGAATGCTTCGGAGAGAGAAGGGTGGCCTAATATCTGAAGGGCTCCTGCTAAGGACTAACGGTGCAAAGGTAAACGAATATTTGAGATAAGCCAGCAGCAATGCACCACACGGGGTGTGCGACAAATCGCACCGAAAATTGTTCACTGTCCTCGCGCACCCCCGCCCCTAAAGGGGAGGCCGTCCCGCATATGTTTGTATTTGTGCAATCCGTCATACACCCTGTACCACCATCGAGAACTCATCAAGACTACTGTGCAATCACAATCTTACCATTTTCCACAATCTTGTTATGCCCATCAATCAATTGATAGAAATACAATCCTGAAAGATCTGCGGTATTCATTATATGATTCTGCGTATGTGCGATAGACTCACGCCTGATCGGATTTCCGAATACGTCATACAGAACCACATAACCGGAGAAATCTTCATCGCATGCGAAATGCAGAGTTGTGGATGCAGGATTCGGATACACCCGAATTCCAGAGTCCGTCAATACAGGGTCACTTGTCGCTGAAGAAAGCAGATCGACTTCTCTGCACTTTGTATCGGAGCCATATACATTTGAGACGGTGAGGCAGACTTCGTAAATGCCCGGAGCCGCATAGCCATGGATAGGATCCTTTTCCGTAGATGTGCTGGCATCACCGAAAGTCCATGAGAAGACCTCAGGCAGAAAATAGGATGTATTCCGAAACAGGACGAGTTTATCGTCAGATGTATCAATTTCCCATCGAAAGTCTGCAACAGGAACATTATTCAGACCCAATGTATCGCATGGGCTGCCGTCGAGAGGGCCGAGACGGTAGTATGGAAAGTTTGGGACATGCCAGGTATTATGGACAGGTAAGACCAGACCATGTGGTTCTGCTTTGCAATCCATTCCTTTTCGTTCTGGGTGGTGAATCACATGCATCACATATACACCATTAGTTGCAGTGAGATAGATCTTGTTGTCTGGTGCAAGTGCAGCCTGATAGAATGTCGCAGGAAATGGTGCCTGGAAGTCGTCATATTCGGCTACGACCACAAGGGAACTTATTAAGTCACTTTCCCAAAGGTCTAATTGAAATATCTTTGTAAGATAAGTGACGTATAGGAACCGAGAATCGGATGAAAAAGCTACTCCTCCTGCACCACTTGAATGCTCTATGAAAGGATCAAAGTGTCGTTGGTTTGATAGGACACCTGAACAACGATCGAAATAATAGAGGTAAAGGCCATTATTCGGATCGATGCGTGCCAAAATAGTGCCATCCGGTGAGAATGTCATTTGACCGGACCAATATTTTGAACCCCATGGCTCTCCGACAGATTGAATTACGGCGTTGGATATTCCGGATGGGGTTATGAGATAAATGTAAAATCTGTTAGTTCCTGTTTCGGGAGTGAGTACCCACCAGTCACGGCCATTGGCATGTTGAGTTGCAGTTATATAATCTCCCAAGGGTAGTTCATCCAGGAATTGATCCTTTATTACAACCTCACCCAAACCTCCTTCCAATTCAAAGTCAATAACAGTGTATTGCACTTGTGTTCCAGTATATCCGTCATTAATTCTTGTATGAACAGCAATTGCTTTAGAGGGATTTCCAGGAAAAGGTAACATGATTATTCCTTGTGCACCCGGATAGCCAGAACAAAAAGAGTTCCACACTACACCATAGTTAATGCTATCACC
>DATDQA010000351.1:0-3993 GCA_035292505.1 Saprospiraceae bacterium
TGTTTTAAAACCCTTAGAGGGCGATTGTTGTGTGTTTTGCAGTTATGGGACTGTGAAGTGTCCCCCGATCCAATAAAACAATAACTCTCAGGTAGGAAAACACATGAGGATCGCAGTTTCATCCTATTTTGTCCTTTTTTATTTCTCAATGAGTTCTTAAGATCAGGCCCAGTCAATGACATCGATGCAGAGGTTAAATCAGGGACAGGTGGATATATAAGTTGTATCGTATTTTACCAACCGAGTCCAGTTAACGCAGACATGGTTTCGAAAACCGCCACGTCTTATCAAATATAAATGTTGAAGGACATTTAATATTCCAAATCACCGAAGACCATAAATAAAAATGTATGTCTCACTCCCACGTCATCGAATTAACAGAACACAAGATTCAATCTCTTCTCGAAGAATTAAGGCCACCAGAGGAAATACGAAACCAGTTAGACGTAGGATATTCTTTTGACGGAAAAGAACTCATCTTGTTTGAAATCAGACCTGCCTGGGATAATCCACAACAAATACTGCAATCGCCATTCGCACGGACATGTTTTGTCAAGTCCAAAGGAATATGGAAAATATATTGGATGCGTGGCAATGGCAAATGGTATCGTTATGATCCTTGTCCGGAAGTAACGAACATAGAAGAATTCTTTGACCTTGTAGACGAAGATCAGTATGCGTGTTTTAAAGGATAAAGAAAGAAGAGAATCCCCAGGTTGAAGTATCCATTAAACTAAAAAGCTTTAATACACTTTTGTGAAGAGGTGAAGCAATGACAATTTTTAATTCCATTATTTTCGGGGACCAATCCGGTAGGCCCATGTAATCTCTAAAAAAAATGACCTTTAAAGCCCTCCTCAAAAAGATCCTTAGACGTCTGTATAAACGCAAGGGAACTCCGCATCAACGCGAGCGTGCGAGAACACGGTTATTAGAAATGATGCCTAAAAATTCAGTATGTGCAGAGATAGGCGTCTGGAAGGGAAATTATAGCCAGAGGATACTGGAAATTGTGAAACCCATGAAACTTCATTTAATTGATCCCTATATATATCAGACCGGCTTTGGAGAAAGACTCTATGGTGGTGGTGAGGCAAAATCTCAACATGATATGGATGAGCTTTATCAGCAGGTCGTTGGTCGTTTTGAAACAAGGTCCAATGTCATCTTCCACCGGAATTTCTCAGATAACGCAGTTGATGACTTTCGGGACGCATATTTTGATTGGATATACATTGACGGTAATCACTACTATGAGTACGTACTCAATGACTTAGAAAAGTACTTTCCAAAAATCAAACCAGGGGGATATCTCACTGGTGACGACTATTATTGGACTTCTCAGGAATTACACGGGGATAGACCGGTAAAAAGAGCATTCGAGGAATTCACCGCGAGAAAGAAAGCGGCAATCGAATTTGCGCGAATTCTTGGAGGACAGTTTGTCATAAGAAGGTGTTCAACGGATCAAGGGTAGAGAATTCTTTATTCTCGATTGTCAAATTCGTAAAAGAACGTTTTCTAAATGACACCTGGATTGTGAATGGGCTCTCCCCTCATCAGGCCTGTCCTGAGCGAGCCGAAGGAGGCTGGGGGTGAGTTGGGCAAATTCTCTATTCTCTCCTGGGGGGGTGAGCTAACATTTGATCAGCCTTCAAAATTATTTAAGAGCGTAAAATCTGAAATACAATCCATTAAGCAAACGCCACGGAAAAAGATATCTGATACCACAATGGATTTTACCTCAATGTACTTTCTTGAGAGATCAAACAACCACTGACGGTACCCTGGTTGTCATTGATGATGTTCTGCCTCCATGCGCCGGAATTACTGCTCTCGGGCCGAAAATATTTAGCTTTATGGCAATATATCACTAAACAATCAAAAACAAAAACATGATGAGTGACCTTGATATCAACATCGACGCAATACAAAAAGGATTCAAGAGAGGACCATTGAGGACATTTCTCATCATTGGACTCATGCTCCTGATATTAATCCTGTTCAAACCATGGGTTCAGATTGGTGCAGGTGAAAGAGGAATTGTTCTGAATTTTGGCGCCGTGCAAAATAAGGTATTGGATGAAGGCATGCATTTCAGGATGCCCGTGATGCAACAAGTCATCATCATGGATGTCAAGGTTCAGAAGACACAGACAGATGCCTCTTCAGCATCTTCAGATTTGCAGGATGTGACGTTATCAGTTGCGCTTAACTATCATATTATACCGGATAAGGCAAATGTTGTCTATCAAACCATCGGAGTGGAATTCAAGGATCGTATCATAGACCCTGCAATACAAGAAGTCACGAAAGCAGTGTCTGCCAAATATTCAGCAGAAGAACTTATCACAAAGAGGCCTGCGGTAAGCACCGCAATGAAAGAAGCCCTTACTGAAAAACTGATGGTGTCTAATATCGCAGTTGATGCGGTTTCTATCGTCACATTCAGTTTCTCACAGGTATTTATGGATGCTATTGAAGCCAAGCAGACAGCTGAACAGCATGCTCTGAAGGCAAAGAGAGACCTTGATAGAATTAAGATTGAAGCAGAGCAGACGGTTGCAGCAGCAACAGCAGAGGCAGAGGCATTGCGGTTACAGAAAATGAATATTACGCCTGACCTGATTGAGCTTCGAAAAATAGAGGCCAATCTAAAGGCCATCGAGAAATGGAATGGCATCCTGCCCCAGGTTACAGGCGGTGGCGCAGTGCCATTTATTGGCGTAAGCGATCTACAGAAAAATTAAGCGACTATCACATAGAGAAACCCATTGATTAGATATCTCATTCTGATTGTCGTTGCAGGCATTGCAGGTGCTATTTTGGCCAGAGCAAAAGGGCGCAGCCCGATGTTGTGGCTTATCTTATGCGCAATGGTTCCGCTGCTGGTGATTGCCATTGCGTTGATTCCGGCTTTGGTATCTAAGGGATATACCAAGAAATGTCCTCACTGTTCTGAGATTGTTAAAGAAGATGCGACCGTATGTAAGTACTGTGGCATGGGTCTTTAGTGTTTGGGATTTCAAAACTCTGTTCTTTAATCACGCAGTCTAAATGTCTTCTCCATCTCACTCCATCCTCGATGCCATCGGTAACACCCACATCGTCGAACTCAAACATCTCGCACCTCCACACAGCGCACGTATCCTGGCCAAAGTAGAATCTGCCAATCCCACTGGCAGCATGAAAGACAGGATGGCCAGGACAGTCATCGAACGGGCAAGTGAGAAGGGATTCATCAAACCGGGAAGTACCATCGTGGAATATACCGCCGGCACGACGGGCATTTCACTTGCATTTGTCTGTGCCGCATTGGGATATCAATTTCATGCAGTGTTCTCTGATGCATTCAGCAACGAGAAACGCATCACGATGAAAGCCTACGGGGCTACCATCACCGATGTCCCGAGCGACAATAAAAAGATCACAGCACAACTCATCAAATCCATGATCGGGACTGCGCGCACACTGAGTGAACAGGAGAATACCTGGTGGGCCGATCAACTGAATAATCGCGATGCAGAAACGGGTTACTATGGACTGGGTGATGAAATCTGGACACAGACCGGTGGCGAAGTCGATGCATTCGTACACACGGTGAGCACAGCCCATTCTCTCCATGGCGTGACGAAGGCATTGTGGAAACATAATCCCAGGATCCGCATTTATGCTGTGGAACCAACAGAATCAGCAGTACTTTCCGGGCGGCCTTCCGGTTCACATCAGATCGAAGGTATCGGGATCGGATTCGTTCCTCCACTCTGGCAGCCAGCACTTGTCAACGAGATTATGACTGTCAGCACAGAGGAAGCAATGCAGATGGCGCGCAGGCTTGCACGTGAGGAAGGTATCTTTGCGGGGACATCTACCGGTGCGAATATTGTCGCCGCATTGCGTGTAGCAGGACGACTCGGACCCGGGAAAACTGTTGTGACGATTATCGTGGATTCAGGATTGAGATATGTGAGTACGGATGTGTATCGCGCTGTA
>DATDQA010000352.1:0-4186 GCA_035292505.1 Saprospiraceae bacterium
CTGTCGTAGTACCGTTTGTGGTACCCTGAACGATCACATTGGCGCCAACCAGCGCTTCTTTCGTGCCTTTCTCCAGCACCACACCACGAACAACCTCCTGGGAATGAAGCTTAATCGCGCTGAAGCAGGCAAACGCCGCAACCATCAAAAGCATTTTAGACAGACATTTCATTTACGCCCTGGGTTATCCCCTGTAAAATATACAGATTTGACAACTTTGTCAAAGTTGTCACTTCTCCGTATGTTAAATATGTATAGAATGATCCGGGCTTGAGCAACCAGAACCGCACCACTCAACCTAAGGATGATGGGTGCAAGGAGTCTTTTCAGAATGCTGTAAACTGGTTTCATAGCGCATGTGACTGTTTGATCCAAATGTGGACGCGTTTGGTGTTCGCTCTATCGGACGGATGTTTGGAATTGTAGGATGATCCAACACAGGAAGTCGATCAGACTTGCAGTATTGTTCAGCAAAGGCTTCTGGATAGAGCGTAAAGGGTGCATTTTCAATGCGTTAGGTGTTCGATCCCGTTGAATGCCTTTGGATACAGGCGTGATTGGAAATATTTATGGGTGGCGTGGCCTGTTGATCTGGCAGCAAGCTTATCCCTGGATTTTCTGCCCTGGTCAATTCATCAATTCCAGCCATAGGCTAGTCAGCCTTTGGCTGAAATCAATCAATCAATGAATTAATCAATCAATCCTATTTTTACCCGCGATGCGTCATCTGCATATCGTATCTATACACATTCCTTACCCGCCGGATTACGGCGGTGCTATCGATGAGTTCTACCGTCTGAAGGCATTGAAAGAGCTGGGAATCCAGGTGACTCTGCATTGTTTCCTCTATGGTACAAGGGCGGTCGCACCTGAGTTGGAGAAGTATTGTCAGAAAGTCTACTACTACAAACGTGCAATGACCTTGAAGAACGCGATTGGGAGCCGGCCGTTTATCGTCCGGAGTAGAGAGGACCCGATGTTGCTTGAGAACCTGTTGAAGGATGAGAGTCCGATCCTTTTTGAAGGGATTCATACATGTGCATTTATTGGGGAGAAAGCGCTCTCAACACGGTTGAAACTTGTGCGCATGCACAACATTGAGTGGGGATATTACCATTATCTCGCCGAACATGAGCCGAATCGATTGAAACGCATGTATTTCCGGAGTGAAAGTGCAAAGCTGAAGAGATACGAAGATCATGTATTCACACATGCGCAGGTTATCCTCCCGATTTCTCATTCGGATACCACATATTTCGCTGCGCATCATTCCAGGGTCTCTCATCTGCCACCCTTTCACGGCTTTGATTCTGTGATGATTTCCACGGGTGTTGGGAAACATGTTCTTGTACATGGCGATTTCAGGATTCTTGACAATGCACGTGCAGCGATTGAAGTTGCCATTGCTGCAAATGAAGAAGGTATTCCTTGTTTGATTGCAGGGAAGTCGCCATCAGAAAAAATGCGGAGAACGCTCCAAAAATTTTCAAACATTCGTCTTATGCCCGACGTTTCATCTGAAACGATGCGACAATTAAAACTGGATGCGCAAATGCATGTCGTGCACTCCGAGAATCCCTCTGGTTTTAAAATCAAACTTCTCAATGCACTCTTTTCCGGGAGGCATGTCCTCGTACAGAGAAGCATTGCGGAAGGAGAACACCTTGAAAGTATCACGCATGCATTTGGTAATCGCAGAGAACTCCAGGCATTGATGCGTAAGCTGAAAGATCAGCCGGTGACGCAGGATGATATCAAGTGCCGGGAATCATTACTTTTACCACGGTTCGCGAACAGCATCAATGCTCAGAATCTGATCAACCTGATTTTTCCGTGAAAGACACACTCCCTGACTATCTCGACGCCGGCCGTAAGGTCAATCCAAAGCTCAAGGCAATCGCTGAAAAGGTTCACCATGGCGAGCGTATAACGCCAAAGGAAGGGGTGACCCTTTTTGAGAATTCCACCCTTTCATTTGCCGGGCATCTCGCAAATCTCGTCCGAGAGCGCAAGCATGAGGATAAAACGTACTTCAACAGAAACTTCCATATCGAACCCACGAATGTCTGCGTCTACGATTGCAAGTTCTGTTCTTACTCGCGAAAGATCAGGAAGCGCGAGGACGGATGGGAGTTGAGCATGGACGAGATGATGGATATTGTCCACAGGTATGACGGACAGCCTGTGACGGAAGTGCATATTGTCGGTGGGGTCATGCCTCAATATGATCTTGACTTCTACCTTGAATTTTTCAAAAAGATCAAAGCGCATCGGCCAGACCTCCACATCAAGGCGCTGACGCCGGTCGAATACCATTACATTTTTAAAAAAGCGAAGATCTCCTATGCGGAGGGGTTGCAAATGATGAAAGATGCCGGTGTAGGATCGATACCAGGTGGCGGTGCAGAAATCTTCCATCCGGATGTGCGGAAAGTAATTGCAGCCGATAAATGTACGGGTGATGAATGGCTGGAGATACACCGTACCTGGCATGGGATGGGGATGAAGTCGAATGCTACGATGCTCTATGGGCATATCGAGGAGTATAAACACCGTATTGATCATCTTGATCGACTGAGAAAACTGCAAGATGAAACCGGAGGCTTCCAGGCCTTCATTCCACTTAAGTTTCGCAATCAGGACAACCAGATGTCGCATCTCCGTGAGTCGCATCCGATTGAAGACCTGCGCAACTATGCGATCAGCCGTATTTACCTGGACAATTTTGATCACATCAAGGCATATTGGCCGATGATCGGACGCACCACTGCACAGTTATCTCTGGCCTTTGGGGTGAATGATATCGATGGCACCATCGACGATACAACAAAGATCTATTCGATGGCTGGCGCAGAAGAACAGAATCCTTCATTGACGACAGAGCAGTTGGTCAACATGATCCGTCGCGTAGGTCGACATCCCATCGAAAGAGATACACTCTATGGTATCGTCAGGGATTATCAGGATGTCACTTTTGAAGAAGACAACCTCTATAAAGGCTATGTCTCTCTGCCGGTCATTCAATCATCACAGAATTGAAAAGAAGGCGAAGGCTGTCTCCTTTGCTGTGCTTCGGAGACTGAAGAAGGCGAAGGAAATCCATGTTTGCAGTTCTCAGGTTCCAATTCACAGTTTTCGGCAAATAGCAAATAGCGAATAGCGAACAGCCAACAGCGTACACAATATGAAGTATCGCATCGCAGCCGTCAGCTATGTCAATACCTTGCCATTTCTCTATGGTCTGCAACGACCAGAAATGCAGGAAATGGTAGATGTTATCCTTGCACATCCTGCACGCTGTGCAGATTTGTTGGAAAAGGGAGAAGTGGACATTGCCTTATGTCCTGTAGGTGCATTGCCAGAATTGGGGACGTATCACGTGATCACAGACTATTGCATTGGTTGCGATGGTCCAGTGCGAACGGTGAGCATCTATTCCAACAAGCCACTTTCTGAACTGACACATGTTATATTGTTTCCAGAGTCACGCACATCGAATTTACTCGTGCAGATACTCAATACGGAGTATTGGAAATACGACATTGAATTCTTGCCCGGTGCTCCGGATCCTGAGCTTGTCGACCGCGTGCCGCCCGAAGCTTCAACGGTGGCGCAAGGACCGTTTTCTCCTGTTTCCTCCATTTCCTCTGGTTCTTCCGGCTTTCTCTTTATCGGAGACATCTGTTTTCAAAAAGAAAAGGAATACGCCTATCGCACCGATCTGGGGCAGAGTTGGAAAGAGTGGACAGGCATGCCGTTTGCATTTGCATGTTGGGTTTCACGAGAAAGAATAGAAGACCATGTGGCTGAAACATTAAATGCTGCTTTTGCAGCGGGGATTAAGAACATCGATAATCTCGTATATCCTCCGGAAATGGAGGCAGCGGTGTTACGAGAATATCTAAAGAAGAATATCAGCTATGAGTTGGATGCAGGGAAGAAGGAGGCGATGGGAAGATTTTTGGAACTCACCCCCGGCCCCTCTCTTACAAAGAGAGGGGAGTAAATGTTCACACCGGCAATACTTTGCCATCACTCGACATCGCACATCCGGATGAATATGCGGTGGCGGTTTCGACGAACTGCTATTCAGAGACAGACAATATTCTTATTGAAGCTGATGCTGACTGCAATCATGAGCTCTTCATTCCAAATGTGTTTTCACCTAATGGAGATAATATCAACG
>DATDQA010000353.1:0-14469 GCA_035292505.1 Saprospiraceae bacterium
CGAAGTCTGGGTCACTTATCCCGGCTATACCGATTCAATGAAAGTATACTACAATCAGGATATGGCTTCGGATTCGCCATGGGTAAATATCACATACAACCTTCCGAATGTACCGGTACATTGCGGCACATGGGATGTGGATGGACTCTTTGTAGGTACTGACATAGGGGCGTTTTTCCTTCCAGTTGGAGAAGAAGAATGGATATACTACTCAAAGGGGCTTCCCACAGCCGCAGTAACAGAAATTCAGATAAGAAATACAGTGGTCGGAAAGCTGATTTTTGCTTCAACTTTTGGTCGTGGCATCTGGTGGAGCACTCCCCCGGCTCCTGAAAGACAAACAAGATGGTATGTCGACAGCAGCGCGGTAGGGCTCAACAACGGAGCAAATTGGACAAATGCGTTCACAGATTTTCAGACAGCACTCGATACGATACTACCCGGGGATTCCATTTGGGTTGCAATGGGGACCTACTTTCCGGGATCAACCGGGTTTCATCTTGCATATGACAATGTCTATATCTGGGGTGGTTTTGATGGTGCGGAGGACACTTTGGAACAGCGCGATTTCATAAATAATCCCACCATCCTGAGCGGTGATATCGGCGTCCCGAATGTCACTACGGATAATTCCAAGCATGTCTTTATGTTTGGTGGTCATAATGGCAATGTCCTGCTTGATGGATTTCATGTAACAAAAGGCAATGCGAATGGAACGGGGGATGATGGGCATGGCGGCGGGATCTTCTATGCGAACGGTTCATTGAATGGAAAACCTATTATTTCAAACTGTCAGGTGCATCATAATACATGTGTCGGTTATGGAGCGGGGATGTACATCGCGGATTACGCAACCGGAGATCCTGAAATGCATCTGATAAAATGCTGGTTTGATGATAATACTTCTTCAGACAGAGGTGGCGGTTTGTATATAGATGCCTATAAAAATTCATTTCCTCCGGTATCCGGTGTTGCTGTTGTTTATCTCGATACATGCACGATTACTGATAATAGTGCTTTCGCTGAAGGAGGAGGTATCTACCTGGAGGGGAAGCAGAACAGCACGGTCAGGCTCTATCTCGATGAGGTATTCTTCGAAGATAATGTGCTCACATACTTCGCAGGAGATGGGGCGGCTCTCTATTGTGCGGCTACGAACGCCGGTAATATTGAACTATTATGCAGCAATTCAAGTTTCGGGCATCACTCAACAAACTCCGGTGCCGATGGAGGGGCTATCAAAATCGACAGTGAAGGAGGTACAACAGAATCTTCCTTTATCAATTGCGATTTTGTTATGTGCGATGCATTTCAGGGTGGCGCAGTCTTCAATTATTGTCCCGGTGCATCATCGACGTCGGTGATCTCATTCGATGATTGCCTCTTTCTAAACAACAGCGCTGCGTTCGATGGCGGGGCAGTTTATCTCTGGACACACGAACAAGGAAATACTGAAGCAAACTTTTACAACTGCACATTTATCAACAATTCATCAACCAGCAGGGCCGGGGCAATTTATTATGACGCAGATAACGGAGGTCATTTTGTGTCAATGATCGACTCGTGTTCGTTCACTGAGAATACCGCAAGTGAAAATGGCGCGATAAGATTTTATGTCCGAAATCTAACTACCAACTTTAACACGCCCGGCACTGCATCCCTGACTATGGCCAATAGTTTCTTTGGTGATAACAATGCAACCGGCTCTACATCAGGAGCTGCAATAGGGTTTATTTCTCAATACGGTACAATCGATGCAAGCATATCAGAAACTGACTTTATGCAAAACTCAGCAGGTGCAAAGGGTGGGGCCATCATACATATCCACAACCCCAGTGACTCGAGTGATGTAACCGTTTCTTATACCAACTGCAACTTCACGGACAATACAGTCCCTTTCAGTGGTGGTAGCGGCGGTGGAGCATTAGCCTTTGACAAAACAAACGCTACGATGTCCGGATGTGTGTTTACCGAAAATTCCGGAAAAGACGGTGGTGCAGTGTTCTTCACGGCCAATGCGGAAAATTCCTCCTATTCGCAGATCTTTAATGATTGTCAGTTTATCAAGAACAAAGGTGCAAATAATGGTGGAGCATTGTATATCCTGCATGACAATCCTGCTCTGACTCTTGTCAATATCAACACGTGCGTCTTTGACAGTAATTACACAACGAATGATGCCCAGGGCAGAGGCGGGGCGATCTATACGACTGGATTGGGAAGATCGATCCAGACAATCAGCAATACATCATTTATAGACAATATTGCTGCCGTGGATGCCGGCGCTATATATATTACAAATTCACTTTCGGCCACTGACACGCTTTTTGTAGAAGTAGATAGTTGCACTTTCGAAAACAATGATGCCGCGGTAACCGGTGAGACGATTGAACAGTTTGGCAACGGAACGAGCGCCCGGATATATACGTATTGGTCGAATAGTAGTTTTTACAATGAGGAATCTTCCGTGATGTTCAGGATTGGTAAAAATGAAGGGGTATCACAGGCCATCTTCCATGATTGTTACCTATATCTTCTTCCGGAGTCGGACTCTGATCAGGCATTACAGCCAGTGATGACACAAATGCTTCCTATCCAGGTTTTGACCGAGGATGACTGAGTGTGCTGCCGCAATTGGAGTGGGATCGCTTGTCGATCCTTAGTTTGATCGACACTGTACTTTCACCTGACAGCGATCCCGGGATAAGCATATTACTCATCAGCGACTTTAAGTTATCTGGCCTGCTATTGTCAATGCCTGGTGCCCAAGTGAGTGCAGATCTCAGATGTTTCAAAATGTCTCAGGCATGCGATATGATACTCACCCTGGTAAAAGCTGCTTGATGCCGCAACGTTCATGCATACTCTACTATTTCCTCAGTTTTCTCCATTTTTACGCCCCTATGCCAACACTCTCCGTCATCATCCCCGCGTACAACGAGGAGAAGACTATCGTCACGATTCTGGATAAAGTTGCCAAAGCAGATCTTGGTACTGACATGCATCTCGAAATGGTCGTGGTCAATGATTGCTCTCGTGATAATACGGAAGCAGTTCTGAATGAATGGATCGCCTCCCATCCAAACGTGAAACTCAATTACTTCCGTCATGAAGTAAACAAGGGCAAGGGTGCAGCCTTGCATACCGGCATTGCAAAAGCGACAGGAGATTTTATCATCGTACAGGACGCAGATCTCGAATACGATCCGAACGAATTTGTATTGCTTCTGCAACCGATCCTCGATGGTCATGCCGACGTTGTCTTTGGTAGCCGGTTTATGGGTGGTAAACCGCATCGCATCCTTTTCTTCTGGCACAGTCTCGGCAATCGCTTCCTCACTTTTTTCTCCAACATGTTCACCAATCTCAACCTGACGGATATGGAGACTTGCTACAAACTCTTCCGTTCAGATATCATCAAGAATCTGAATCTTGTCGAACCGCGTTTCGGCTTTGAACCCGAAGTCACGGCCAGAGTTTCACGAGTCCCAGGTGTACGGATTTATGAAGTTGGGATCTCCTACTATGGCCGCACATATGCAGAAGGAAAGAAGATCGGCTGGCGCGATGGCTTCAGAGCGATCTGGTGTATATTGAAGTATAACCTTTGGAAAAGCTGAAATCGGTAAAGCAGGTGAAACCGGTGAAACCGGTAAAATCGGAGAAATCGGTAAGTCTAGAAACCAGGGATCCCCTTGATTTTCAATTTGAGTTTGTGTTTGAATTTGAGTTTGTGTTTCTTTCTCGCATTCTCATGTTCTCACCATTTCACATCCTACTCATTCTTGAGCGACTCGACCGGATTCATCACCGCAGCGCGCACTGATTGAAAGCTCACCGTCAGAAACGCAATGAGAATCGCGATAGCTCCGCTCAACGCAAAGACCCACCAGTCAATCGTGATCCTGTAAGCAAATCCCTGCAACCATTTATTCATGAGATACCATGCAATCGGTGAGGCGATGACAAGAGAGATCAGTACGAGCTTCAAAAAATCCTTTGACAACAATCCCACAATGCCTGACACGGAAGCACCTAATACCTTTCGTATCCCGATTTCTTTCGTGCGTTGTTCTGTTGTGAATGCAGCAAGCGCCAGAAGTCCCAGGCATGCAATAAAAATAGCCAACATGCTGAAAAATCCGTACACCTTACGTGTGGTCATTTCACTCTCATAGAGATGAGCCCATTCGCGATCGAGGAAAGCATAACGGAAAGGTGTATCAGGCTGTACCTTTTTCCACAGGCTTTCCATTTGTCTCAATGGGCCTTGCAGATCTCCGGGTTTTAAACGCACTGTGATCAGGTTGTCGACACCAGGGACGAAATTACGTTGATGGTGTACCAGGAATAACGGAGAGATCACGTGATGCAGTGATTGGAAATGAAAATCTTTCACAACACCGATAATGGTATACCAGGCAATGGAGTCCTGACCTGGATTAAAGAAGTCGTTATTACTCATTAATGTCTTCCCAATCGGATCTGTCATTTCCATCTCGCGTACCGCCGCTTCATTGATGACGATCGAAAGGGTATCGGTAAAGTCTTTGGAGAAACTCCTTCCTTCCGTGATTCCCATCTTCATACATTCGATATAACCTTCATCCACGATCAGTCCGCTTCCTGTTGTGGTCTCATTGGCTCCCTGTGGACGAAATGATACACCGAAGTACGGTTCACCCGGTTGTGTATTACATCCGCTTACTGCATCAACTCCGGCGAGTTGACGGATTTGTTCCTTGAGAGTTTCGGATTGCTGTGCAGTAAGACCGCCTGCTGCCCTGATGGACAGAAGACTCTCTTTGTCGAAGCCGAGATTTTTGTTTTGTGTGAATGCGAGCTGCTGATACACAAGAATCGTACTGATGATGAGAAACACAGAAATGCCAAATTGAAATACGACCAATCCATTTCTCAGTAAAGCACCTTTACGTGTAGATGAGAAGCGACCGCGGACTACATCGAGTGGTTTGAAAGAAGAAAGTGAAGCAGCGGGATAGGCCCCTGATAGCAGTCCGGTTACGATCGCGATGAAGAGCATCAATGTGAGAAATCCCGGTGTCAGCATATGTGCTCCACTGAACTGTTTATCTGTAAGATGGTTGAACATCGGAAGAGCGAGACGATCTAATGCCCATGCAAGTACACAGGCAACCAACGTAATTAACATTGCCTCTGACAAAAATTGTAGGGCAATCTGCCGCCGTGGCGATCCCAGCGTTTTCCGAATACCGACTTCTCTCGCCCGCATTGCAGAACGCGCAGTGGCAAGATTCATAAAATTGATACAGGCAATGACAATAATCAAAAATGCAATTGCCATAAAAAAATACACACGTTGCCTTGATCCGGGTGGTCTGAGTTCTGATTCAAGATTTGATCCCAGATAAATATCCGGGAGAGGTTGAAGGAAGTAACGATAGCCGTTTCCCTGGCGCTGATATTCCTCATAATTCACACCGAAGTTACGTTGAACGGGTCCGGATGCATATTTGGTAACCAGATCCGGAAGTTTTGCTTCAAGTGCTTTTGCGTCACTTCCGGATTTTAATAAGAAATAGGTAAGCGCTGAGAAATTGATATAGTTCGGTTCGCGAATGAAATCTCCCAACGATGAGGAAGAGATCAACATATCAAAACGCAAGTGCGAATTCTGTGGGACATCGGCGCAGACTCCAGTCACACGGAGGTCATTCTCATTCTGCATGATATCAAGCACCTGACCAACGGGATCTTCGTCGGGACCAAAATATTTTCGCGCACTGCTTTCGGTCAATACGACTGAGTTTGGCTGCCGCAATGCGTCCTGTAAATTACCCTTGAGGAATGGAATATCGAAGAGATCGAAAAAGGTAGAATCTGACCATACCACAAAGTTCTCTTCATAAATATTCTCGCCTCTCTTCAGGAAGAACGCTCCGGGTCCGAATGAAAACAACCTGCATGACTTTTCCACTTCAGCGAAATCATTTTGCACCGCCGCCGCATATCCGGCAGGGATAATCGCATAGTGCCTTGACCGGCCGGGGTAAATACGCTCCAGTGCCATGCGATAGATTCGGTCTCCTTTCGTGTGAAAACTGTCAAAGCTTAGTTCATCACGCACATAAAGCATGATAAGAGAGAAGCAAGCGATGCCGATGGAGAGACCGATAATATTGACGAACGCATACCCGCGGTTGCGGATGATGTTGCGCCAGGCGATGGTGAGGTAGTTTCGAATCATGAATGATGGGTGATGAATGATGATTGATAACGTGTACTCGACATATTGCCATGCTTAGGGACTGAAAGGACTGAAGACTGAGGACTGCCGACTGCTCTCTGCCTTATGCTCTCTGTTCTTTGCCTTGAATCGCCTCCAGTATCCTCCCCCTTTGCATCAGGTAATCATCCGTTTTCACGAAGGTAAGGGGCACATACTTTTCAGTCGGAATGCCGATATCATATACCATCCAGTCTTTTCCATAACTATCCACGATGCCCCGGATACATTCCACTCGTTTTTCCATTGGTTGCTCGCAATCCTCCCACCTGAAGAAGTCGATACAGAAATGCATCTTCTGCGACTTACCATTGACGGTCATCACTATTTCAATTTCCTGCTTGCCGGTGATGTTTGGGATGGGGATAGATAATTGCAGCATCGTTTAGAATTTTTAATGTTAATAATAACTCACGAACTCAATATTTAAAGCTGTGGAGAAAGTAGAGGAAACAGCGAAAAAAGAGGAAATCGGGAAAACCGGTGAAGCCGGTACAGCCGGTACAGTCGGAGAAACCGGCAAAGCTGATGAAATCGTTAGTACCATTCTTGGTAATCGGTGATCGGTAAAGTCGGTAAGTAGCAAGGACAAAGTCTGAATTTGTGTTTGCATTTGTTTTTTCGTTCGACTCAGTCTTCTACTCCGGCTTTCATTTTCATTTTAATTTTCATTTTGATTTTGATTGACCGAATGGTCCTTCCTGATAAAACCATCCGCGAGTTCAATAATCCTTGTCCCGTATTGTGCATTTTTCTCTGAGTGTGTGACCTGGATAATCGTCATCCCGTCTGCATGAAGTTGTTTGAATAGGTCCATGATCATTTCTCCTTGCGAAGAATGCAGATTTCCGGTAGGCTCATCAGCCAGAAGAAGTTTGGGTTTGCCGATAATAGCACGCGCTACTCCTACAAGCTGTTGTTGGCCTCCGGAGAGCTGATGGGGAAAAAGGTCCTTCTTTGCCACAATATTGAACCTGTCCAGGATATCAGCGACAAGTGACTTTCGTTCGCTTCCTTTCGTCTTTCGGTAAAGGAGTGGTGTCTCAATATTTTCATACACCGTCAGTTCATCAATCAGATGATAGGCCTGGAAGACAAACCCGATGTAATGCTTATGCAGATCTGTACGCCTGCGTTCATTGAACTTGTGTACCTGCTCATCAAAGAATAAATATTCACCCGCATCCGGTTGATCCAGCATACCGATGATGTTCAGGAGTGTTGTCTTACCTGAACCACTTGGTCCCATGATAGTGACAAACTCACCTTCTTTTACTTGTAGGTTTATATCACGTAGTACCCAGGATCTCTGGAGACCGGCTTTGTAGAAGCGCTCTATGGAAGTGAGTTTCAGCATAGTGTTAATTGGTAAGAGGGGTGAAGCCGGTAAAGTCGGTAAAACAGGCGAAACCGGAAAAAGAAAAAATTTGGGGATTTGAAGGATATCTATTAGTTTTCGCAAAACTCACAACCACCATGTCTAACTCAGATACTTTTGAGGATCTTATCGTATGGCAGGAATCGATCAAACTTGCCAAAGATGTTTTCATTTTATTTGAAAACTGCAAAACGTTTTCACTGAAAAACCAAATAGAACGAGCAGCCATTTCTGTTTCGGCCAATATCGCAGAAGGGTATGAGCTCGATACGAATAAACAGTGTGTTAAACATTTGTTCATCTCTAAAGCGTCTTGTGGCGAGGTGCGATCTCTCCTGATATTAGCTAAGGAACTCAAGCTATACCCTGAAAAACAGATCGATTCAATCATTAATTCTTCAAGTAAACTATCTATTATGATTTATAATTTCATTCGTGCGCGAGGAGGTAGAAAGTAGTTCTGCGGCTTAACCGGCTTTACCGGATTCACCAGTTTTACCGGGGTTCCCCGGCTGCACCGGCTCTTCCGGCTTCGTCGGCTACAAGTACTGCCTCACCACATTCTCCGTCACCACCTGTCCATCAAGCATCCGGATGATACGATTTCCAAACTCTGCACAATACTGCGAGTGCGTTACCATCAGGATGGTCGTTCCATTATTATTCAGATCCGCGAGGATCTTCATCACTTCATCACCGTTTGCGCTATCGAGATTACCTGTTGGCTCATCCGCAAGGATAAGTTTCGGCTTGTTGACGATCGCGCGGGCGACTGCAACTCGTTGCTGCTGACCGCCTGAGAGCTGTTGTGGAAAGTGATTTCTGCGATGCATGATGTTCATGCCTTCGAGCAATTCCTCCACGCGCTTCTTACGTTCACCCGATGGTACCTTGGTGTACAACATAGGCAGCTCTACATTTTCATACACCGTCAGCTCGTCGATCAGATTGAAACTCTGAAAGACAAAGCCGAGATTGTGTTTACGCACATTCGAGCGTTTGCGTTCAGGCAATGCTCCGACTTCCTGTCCATTGAAGTAATATTCTCCTTTGGTTGGACTATCGATCATGCCGAGCACATTGAGGAGTGTGGATTTGCCGCATCCGGAAGGACCCATCACAGCGACAAATTCTCCTTCTTTGATTTCGACATCGACTTCATTCAATGCCGTCGTTTCGACTTCATCTGTCTGGTATACTTTGACCAGTTTGTTTGTTTTAATCATATGACTAAGTTGTTTCTAAGTTGCTGCTAAGTTGTAGAGTTTTCTTACGCCCCTACAGGGCTCAAAGTACTTTTGTTTTTTGGCAATGGGCTGCACCCATTGTTATTAATATTTCGCCCTTTCAGGGCTCACGACAATTGATCCCTTGATCCCTTTCAACCGCCGTAGCCTTGTGACCGCGTGCCGCCTAAGCTTTAGTAGTGGCGCAAGGTGGTTGATCCTTTGATCCGATTATTTTAGAACTAATTCATCCTTATTCCCAAAATTTTCATAACTGGAAGTAATCACAATTTCACCCACCTCAAGACCTTCGAGCACTTCATAATAATTTGGATTTTGTCTGCCGAAGCGGATATCTCTTTTTATTGCATTCCCGGACGAAGGAACTACGACATAAACCCAGTTTCCTCCTGTTGTTTGGTAGAAACCGCCTCTTGCAAGGAGAGTTGCTTCTTCTTCGGCACTCAACTCCAGTTTTACAGATGACGTTTGACCGCGTTTGATTGCAGAAGGGAAGTCGCTGTTGAACAGCATGTCTGCTTCGAACGCACCGCTTACAACTTGTGGATAAATTTTATTGATTTTCAGTTCATACGTATTACCTGCAAAGTCGAAAGATCCGACCTGGTCCGGAAAAATCCGGGAGATATAAAACTCATCAATACGTACCCGGATTTTGAAATTTGATAAATCATCGATCTGCGCGATCTGCGCACCACGCGTGATAGACTCGCCAAGTTCTGTACTGAGTCCGGAAAGTTGTCCTGCAATCGGTGCTTTGACGATCAGGTTTTCGAGGCTTTGTTTTGCGATAGCCAGGTTGCGTTGCATAAGATCCAGAGAATTCACCATTTGTTGTTCCTGGATCACCGAAGAGAGACTATCTTTTTCAATAGTCTTTTTGAGCAAGGCTCTTCTGCTCAAAAGATTTTTATACTCATCTTCCATTTCCTCCAGATCGACTTTTGCGATCACTCCGTCTGCCGCAAGGAGACGATTGCGTCTCAATCGCGCTTCAACGATATCGATACGGTAGTCCACATCAAGCGCAGATTCTCTCAGACTCAGGCTTTGTTGATCGCGCAACAGGCTCATGTTCTGAAGTTGATTGATCTGGTTAACGATGGTCGCCTCCTGGTTCAGATAGTTGAGTTGAAGATCGGGATTGCTTAAGCGAAGGATGGGGTCACCGCTCTTGACGATTGCACCATCTTCGACAAACTTATCTTCAACTTTACCACCTTCTACTGCAGTGATGACCACATTGCGAATTGGTAATGCAACTCCAGTCACAGGAATGAATTCCTGAAAAATGCCCCGGTGTACAGTATCGAGCAAGATGCGCTCCATCTGTACATTCAGTTTGGAAGTGCCCGAATCCTTATAGATAGTTATACCAAACCAGACTAAAGCCCCGAGCCCCACTGCGCCGATAAGGATGCGCTGCCAGGTCCAGGTCTTCTTTTCAATCTTCCTATCCATCGTGCTTAATTTTAACAGGATATGTGCCAAAGTTATAAATAACAGAGGTTCAATAGGTTAAGGTGCATCATGGATTATAGACTGTTCGTTTCTGGACATCGACTGAAGGAAACGGTACGTTACCCGAAATCATTCCTTAGGCAACCGTTTTGAATCGGCATTGTCCATTATCGGACACGAAACAACTACCTTCATGCGTGTGAAACAACCCGGCACAATCCTCATCGTAGATGATGCAGAGGATATCAACCTCTCGCTCAAGCTTCTCTTACGTCAGCACTACAAGTCTGTATTTACCGAGACAAATCCGTATCATCTTCCGCGGCTTTTGAGGCAATATGAACCCGATGTGATCCTGCTGGACATGAATTTCAGCAAAGGCAAGTCGGATGGCGGTGAGGGACTCTCCTGGTTACGGAAAATCAAAGAACTCAGACCCGCATCGCACGTGATCATGATCACGGCTTATAGCGATGTACCGGTGGCCGTGGAAGCAATTAAAGCGGGTGCCGCAGATTTTGTCGAAAAACCCTGGCGTAATGAAAAACTGATCTCCACGGTACGTACAGTCTATGAACTTTCGCAATCGCAATCAAAACTCAAGGAAGCACAGAGCGTGGGTCGACTCATGAGCGAGACAATCGATCAGCCGTTCACCGAGATCGTCGGCAGTTCAAAAAGCATACAGCACATCATGCATATGGTGGATAAAGTAGCAGCGACAGATGCAAATGTATTGATCCTCGGAGAAAATGGTACCGGCAAAGAAGTGATCGCACGTGCGATCCATCGCAAGTCACCCCGCAGTCACCAGGTATTTATCGCTGCAGATATGGGAGCCATACCAGAAACCCTCTTCGAAAGTGAAATGTTTGGCCATCGCAAGGGAGCATTCACGGGCGCGATCGAAGAACGCAGCGGAAGATTTCAGCTTGCACACGGTGGTACCCTCTTCCTGGATGAAATTGGCAACATCCCGATGTCAATGCAATCCAAACTTCTTCAGGCACTGCAGTCACATACGATCATGCCTGTCGGTGCAGATAAAACGGTGGAAGTGGACATCCGTGTGATCTGTGCAACGAATCAGTCGCTGAAGGAGATGATTGCAAAAGGCACATTTCGGGAAGACCTGCTCTACCGGATTAATACGGTTGAGATCAAAGTACCTCCTCTGCGCGAACGTGGAGATGACATTAGCCTGCTGACAGATTATTTTCTCAAAATCTACGCAAAGAAATATCATAAGGAAGATCTGACGATAGACAATTCAGTGAAGGAAAGAATCCGGGAATACGCATGGCCGGGTAATGTCCGCGAGTTGCGTCATATGGTAGAACGTGCGGTCATCCTTTGCGATGGCAATGTGATTACGCGACATGATTTCAATCTCATAGATACACCAGTGTTGGCTTTGGGACAAGGTGCAACCTTCAATCTCATGGAGAATGAAAAGAAACTCGTCTTTGAAGCACTTGAGAAGTACGATGGCAATATTTCCAGGGCAGCACAGGCTTTGGGCTTAACGAGAGCAGCCTTGTACAGGAGACTGGAAAAATTTGGAGTGAGCTGAATAATTCAGTCTTCAGTTCTCAGTTCTCAGTCCGGCTGCCGGCTGGAGACTGCCGACTGCCGACTGCCGACTGATTTTTATGTTGACAAAATTTAAAACGCGCATCCTTCTTCACCTGATCGCGATCGTTGCATTGATCACGGCATCGGTAGTATTTGCGTACTCACAGTCTAATTATTTTCTGTTGACGATCCTGGTTGTGATTCTGTTTAGCTTGTTGTATAGTTTATTCTCTCTGGTCAATCTCACGAATAAAAAGCTCACGGAATTTTTATTGAATATCCGTTATGATGATTACGAAGCTCATTATTCATCGGAGACCGGCGAGCCAACGCAGAACGCGCTTTCGGGTGCATTCAATCTTATCACGGACAAATTCAGACATATGCGTCAGGAGAAAGAAGCGCAATATCACTTTCTCAATAACATCGTGGAGAATGTGGATACGGGTCTCATCTGTTTCGAAGACTCTGGTGATACACTTTTAATGAATCCGGCTCTGCGGAAAGTATTGCACAAATCTTATATCCCGAATCTCGCCAGTATCGCGAAGGTGGACGAGAAATTGCATGAAGCCATGGTCGCTTTGCCCTCCGGAGAAAAGACAACGGTGCAGATGCGCACAGGGCAGGAAGTAGCCGATCTCGCGATACGGAAGAGTACCATGAAGATCGGAGGACAGCGATTACACCTCTATGCGCTCAGTGATATCCGTAATGAACTTGAAGCGCAGGAGATGGCAGCATGGCAAAAACTCATCCGCATCCTCACACATGAGATCATGAATACCGTTGCGCCGGTGGCTTCACTGGCTTCGACGGCAGATGCGATGATCGTGAAGGAAACAAGCATGGATCCGGAGACACGCGAAGAAATTCATATGGCCGTGCGCACGATCCAGAAGCGTAGTGAAGGGTTGCTTGATTTCACAGAAAAGTACCGGTCTCTCACGAAGATACCCGAGCCAAAGTTTACCGATGTCGATCTCAAGGAACTCCTTGATCGCTGCATTGTTCTCTTCTCGGCCAGAATTCATGAACAGGAAGTAGCTGTAGAGAAATACTTTCCACATCAACCTGTCGTCATCAATGCAGATCCCGCGCTGCTCGACCAGGCCATTATCAATCTGATTAAGAATGCGCTTGATGCACTGGAGAATAGAGCACATCCTAAACTGCAGATTGCGATCCGCAAGCAGTCCGAAGGAAAGACTGCAATCGAGATCGCGGACAATGGGCCTGGGATTTCTGAGGAAGTCCAGGATCAAATCTTTGTCCCTTTCTTTACGACGAAAGAAAGCGGTTCAGGTATTGGCTTGAGTCTTGCGAGACAGATCATTCATATGCATCGGGGGACCATTTCGTGCACTTCCGAGGAAACAAAGGGGACGTTGTTTACAATAGTGGTTTAGAAAATCTCGCACGGAGACACAGAGAACACAGAGAATTTTTTATTTTTAGTCGTCTTATTCACATTTAAACCAACAATCCATGATAAGCCTTACCAAGGATCCCGCCATCATGTCCGAGAATGAGATTGCCACTGTTGTAATTGGGATATGCATTGAGATTCATCGCAAATGGGGGCCAGGACTATTGGAGAGCGTGTATGAAGCCTTGCTTGTGCATCATCTCAGAGCACGAGGATTTTTTGTTGAACAACAGCTTTCAATACCATTTGAAGAAGATGGCGTTAAGCTGAAAGTAGGATTTAGGGCCGATGTCATAGTAGAGAAAAAACTACTCGTAGAACTTAAGTCAGTGGAAATCATGCATCCGGTCTATTTCAAGAGAACACTGACGTATATCCGAATACTACATCTGAAGTTGGGGTTATTGATAAATTTTACAGAAGCCTATTTGAAAGATGGAATTACAAGAGTGATCAATGGTATACTTGAGTAATTTCTAAATGAATTTGCAGAGATAAAAATTGAGATAGCTCACTTTGTGATCTCCGTGCCTCTGTGCGATCAAAAAACCAACATTCCTTGTTTATACTTCATCTCATGCTCCAGCAGCCACTTCTTCCTCCACAACCCACCGCCATACCCTGTTAATTGTCCATCTGATCCGATGACGCGGTGACAAGGGATAATGATCGCAATCCTGTTCATCCCATTTGCATTGGCAACAGCGCGAACGGCGTCCGGTATGTTGATTGCGATGGATTGCTCCTTATATGAACGCGTTGTGCCATAGGGAATCGTTTGCAGTTCTCTCCAAACCGCTTGTTGAAAATCGGTGCCTGGTGTATACAGTGGCAGATCAAATTTCTTCCGCGTACCCTTGAAGTATTCGTCAAGCTGATTGCGGACAGTATTCAAATGAGGATGCTCTCCCTGGATGAGTTTCGCTTTCAGGCCTCTGGAAAAGTATTTGAATTCAGTTTCCAGCATCCGGCGATCGGTAAACTCAAGGAGGCATAGTCCTTCATCCGTCACTCCGGCAAACATTGGACCGAGTGGTGTTTCAAGCCGTGTGATTGTGACTACGGTTGTGTCTTTACTTTTTGTTGGAGAATGTCCGATCACAGATTTGAA
>DATDQA010000354.1:0-7703 GCA_035292505.1 Saprospiraceae bacterium
AAAATGCATCCTGTATAATAGTCAAGGCCCCTTGCTAACTTGATGTCAAGGTCAACTTTGTTTTGTAACGTAACATTCTTTAAAAATCCGAATACTTGTTGAATTTCATCAATACCCTGAAGGGCGGTTGGAGAGGATGAAAGTAATTGCCTAAAATCATTGATAGAGTGATTCTGGAGGTAACTCATGAAAAGCTTAAAAATTGAAGTAGGTTCTATCCCATATTTCTTGAATTCAAGGCGCACACCCTCTTCACCGATTTTATCCCATTTGTCCAGAGCCTTTGTCATGTCCGTCAATTTATCGGAAATCCCAGCAACTTCTGCGATGCCCGTCAAAATCTTTCGATGATTAAGTCGAATCACTACTGGCATCCCCAGCGCAGCAAAAACTTCATCATAAATCTGCACGAGTTCAGCTTCATACAACAATGACTTCGAACCTACTACATCGACATCGCATTGATAGAATTCCTGATAGCGTCCTTTCTGTGGCCGGTCAGCGCGCCAGACAGGTTGAATCTGATAGCGTTTAAAAGGAAATGGCAGTTCATTTTGATGCATGACAACAAAACGTGCAAAGGGCACTGTGAGATCATAGCGCATGCCGCGTTTTGCAATCGAAGGTGCAAGTGCCTGACTGTCGAGACGACTCAGGGCATCAGTATCTGCACCACTAAGGAAATCACCATTATTTAAAACGCGAAACAGGAGTCGGTCACCTTCTTCGCCATACTTTCCTGTCAGTGTGCTGAGATTTTCTAACGCCGGAGTCTCAATAGGTGCAAATCCGTACTTGCGGAATACAGATGCGATGGTAGCAAAGAGGTATTGACGTTTAGTTGCGGCTTCAGGTAAAAAATCACGCGTCCCTTTCGGCAAAGATGGCTTCATTGTGCTTACAGGCTGGATAGGTTATAGCATTGAGACAGAACGGAACTGACGGAGAAAGCGGACATCATTTTCAAAAAACATGCGAATGTCACCCACGCGATATTTAAGCATGGCTTGTCGCTCGATGCCCATTCCGAAAGCAAAACCAGAGTACCGATCCGGATCAATACCGCAGTTTTGTAAAACAGCCGGATCTACCATGCCGCAACCCATGATTTCAAGCCATCCTGTTCCTTTCGTGATGCGGTAATCTGTCTCATCTTTCAAACCCCAATACACATCCATTTCGGCACTTGGTTCCGTAAATGGGAAATAACTAGGGCGCAACCTGATCTTTACATCTTCTCCGTAAATCGATCTTGCATAATAGTAGAGCGTTTGTTTCATGTCCGCAAACGAAACACCCTCATCCACATACAACCCTTCCACCTGGTGAAATTGACAATGGGATCTCGCAGAGATGGTTTCGTTGCGATACACGCGACCCGGGGCAATGATACGAATGGGAGGTTTCTGAGTTGTCATCACTCGTGCCTGAACTGATGAAGTGTGCGTACGCAGCAGGAGATCTTTACTTCCTTTCAGATAGAAGGTATCCTGCATATCGCGTGCGGGATGATCTTCCGGTGTATTCATCGAAGTAAAGTTGTGCCAGTCATCTTCTATCTCTCTTTCTTCTGCTACCACAAAACCGATCCGGGCAAAAATCGCGGTGATCTCGCGCATGACAATACTCACCGGATGACGCGAACCAAGTGTGAAGGAATCTGGTGGAAGAGTCAGATCAAACGCAGAATCACTACGGATTGCAGACGTTGACTTTTCCAAATGTTCCTTGATCGCGGTGTACTTCTCTTCGGCAGCAGTTTTGACGGAGTTGAGTTTCTGTCCATACATCCGTCGTGCATCTCCTGTCACTTTGGACATCTCCGCAAAGAAGGGTTTCAGGATATTCTTTGACCCAAGGAAACGTAAACGAAATACTTCCAACGCATTTGCATCTGTGGGTTGAGTAGCCTCAATTTCAGACAACAAGTTGTCCAATTCTTCATTTACTTCACTCTGCATTTCTAATGATCTGTATTGCGTGTTGTGCAAATCTAAGCTAATCGGGAAGTATGAGGTTGTGGTTTGAACACTTCCCGCATTTCTGTGTTTGTGTCGCGGCGCTTTGTCGAGAGGGAGTACATATTTTGAGTAGGGTCTCATTTTGACTGTCGTCCACGAAAGACACCCGCCCGAATGTACTTCGGTACGAGCGGGCGAATTTTCACGACTTGCTTGGCGCCACCGTGCTCCGTCGCTGAAGCTCTGGCGCAAGCGACTGAAGCCAGCTAGCGCTTCCGCCGTCGGCGGACGAAGTCGCCTTTATCGGACGCAGTCCGCAGAGTAGCTTTGGCGCTCGCGGATGGCGGCACGCGGTCGCAATGCTTCGGTCTCCGGCGGCCATAGCCTTTGGCGACGGCACGCAGTTAAAAAAGAAGAAACCCGCGAATTATTTCGTGTCGTTGGATTTTCGTGTCAATTCGTGTGGTTAGTGGAAAAATCCCCAACAGGTCAGTTCAAGTTTTTTCAAAGTAAGACATTACCACATTATTGACCGTTTTCGCAGATGCCGAAAAAAAAGTCGCCCCATAGAATCAGATTCAGGAAAAAGCGTATATTACGATAGGAACGAAGCCACATTGGCACCCCTGGAATTGGAACGGGTTTTTTGTTTACCAAATTATTGCTTGCAGCGTGGAAATACTGGCACCTGATATTGTGGATTTACGTGCAGAATTGCAGCGTTATTTCGGATTTGATCAATTTAAGGATCAGCAGGAAAAGATTATTCAGAGCGTACTGAACAGACAGCATACGTTTGTCATCATGCCTACGGGCGGTGGAAAATCCTTGTGCTACCAGCTTCCGGCATTGCTGATGCCGGGAGTTGCTATCGTGATCTCCCCTTTGATTGCCCTGATGAAAAACCAGGTGGACTCTATCCGGGGGTACAGCGAAGGTGATCATGTCGCACATTTTCTGAATTCTTCGCTCTCGCGTACGGAGATCAAGACTGTGAAGTCAGATATTGCAGAGGGTAAAACCAAACTCCTGTTTATCGCTCCGGAGACGTTGACAAAGGATGAAAACCTGGAGTTTTTCAAGAATTCGAATGTGTCTTTTGTCGCCGTAGACGAAGCGCATTGTATTTCGGAATGGGGTCATGACTTCAGACCAGAGTATCGGCGCATTCGTGACATGATTGATATTATTGGGGAAGACATCCCGATCATTGCACTCACTGCAACGGCGACAGAGAAAGTGCGCGGAGATATTGTGAAGAATCTCGAGATGCACGATGTGCGGAGTTTTGTGTCCTCCTTCAACAGACCGAATCTGTATTATGAGGTGCGTCCGAAAGTATCCAAAGAGCAGGCCACCAAAGAGATAGTCCAAATTGCCAAGTCATTGCCCGGTGCGTCGGGTATTGTATATGTACAGGCGCGTAAGACAACTGAGCAGATCGCCGAAGTGCTCAACGTGAATGGTATCAAAGCAGCTCCTTATCATGCAGGCCTTGATGCAAAAACGCGTACCCGCGTACAGGATGATTTTCTTATGGAAGAAATTGACGTCATCTGTGCAACGATTGCCTTCGGAATGGGTATCGACAAGCCGGATGTCCGTTTTGTCATTCACTTCGATATTCCAAAGAGTATTGAAAACTATTACCAGGAAACAGGTAGAGCAGGTCGTGATGGGCTGGAAGGCAGGTGCATTGCGTTCTTTTCGCAAAAGGATTTGCATAAGCTGGAAAAATTCCTGCGTGACAAACCTGTTGCCGAACGCGAACTCGGTGGTCAACTTCTCGATGAGATGGCAGCCTATTCAGAAACTGGGACTTGTCGCAGGCAACATTTGATTCATTACTTCGGTGAAAATTACAAAGAGAAGGATTGTCATAAAATGTGCGACAATTGCAGACACCCGAAGGAAAAGCTGGAAGTAAAAGACGATATGACGATTGCATTGAAAGCCGTTCTTGCACTGAAAGAAAATTATACCATCAAAACAATTGTAGAGTTTGTGATGGGGAAGAAAGGCAAGAGCATGAAGGATTTTGGCTTTGATCAACATACGCTTTTTGGAAAGGGAGCAGGGCACGAAGATGTGTATTGGCATTCTATCCTTCGCCAGGCTGTGATGCAAAGACTTCTGCGAAAAGAAATAGAACGCTATGGGACTCTCTCCATTACCGACGAAGGAAGGACGTTCCTTTCCAAACCCTGGTCGATTAAGATTCCACTCAATCGCGACTTTTCAGCGCCTGAGGATGATGATGAAGGTGCTGGCGCGAAAACAGTAGCTCTCGATACGATATTGGTGAAGCTCCTCATGGATCTTCGCAAACAAATTGCCAGGCAGAAAAAAGTACCGCCCTGGGTCATCTTCCAGGATCCTTCGCTGAATGATATGGCTACTGCCTACCCGATCACGATGGAGGAAATGGGCAACATCACCGGCGTGAGTTCAGGTAAAGCCTTGAAATACGCGAAACCCTTTATTGAACTCATCAAAGAATACGTCGAGGAAAATCAGATCGAACGTCCAAGTGACTTTGTCGTAAAACAAGTTGCGGATAAGTCCAAGGTAAAGGTCTCCATCATCCAGAGTGTGGATCGTAAGATTCCATTTGAGGACATCGCTTATTCAAATGCACTGACGATGGAAGAATTACTCCAGGAAATGGATATGATCGTATCCTCAGGGACAAAACTCGACATCTCTTACTATCTTGAAGATCATGTGGATGAATCGATCGTCGAAGAGATCTGTGACTACCTCATGAAAGCGGATTCCGATTCGACAGACGAAGCGTATAAAAACCTGAAAGAGGATGATGTGAAGTATGAGGAGATTCGCCTGGTACGGCTCAAATTTTTATCAGAAGTAGCAAACTAATCCTGGTTCCGAAAGCTTTCCGGTCAAGTGGGATTTGTCATCATCAACGGTCCGAACCTCAATCTCCTCGGAAAGAGGAACATTGAAATATATGGCTCAATGACCTTTGCAGAATTCCTTGATGACCTGAGAAAGGACTTTGAAGGTATTCCGATAGGATATTTCCAGACAAATCATGAAGGGGCCATCATCGACAAATTGCATGAAATTGGTTTTTCCTCTGATGGCATCATCCTGAATGCCGGTGCATATACGCATTCATCCATTGCAATACGTGATGCGATAGAAGCGATTACCACTCCTGTGATCGAAGTGCATATCTCAGATATCTATACGCGGGAAGAGTTTCGTCGTAAGAGCATGCTCGCCGATGTATGCCATACACAGATAGTAGGACATGGACTTGAAGGGTATCGTGAGGCTATCAATTTATTTCTGGCGGAGAAAGAATACTAGCGTAAGTGACTGCGACATCTTTGTCGCTATAACAGAGGGGATCAATAAGGCAAACTATTGGAAATTCCAATAAGCTGATTTTCAGCTTTTTATAAAGCGTTCGTTGGATCATACCATGAAAATTGTAAATTCAATTTACAGATTTCATGGTATATGACCAAAAACGGATATATTTTCTGTAAGTGATCATGCAATCAAGTGAATCTGAAATCACTCAATATCCGTTTGAATGAGACACAATACCGATCATTGCTCTACTCTTCACTCCAAGCCTCCACTTGATCATTCTCATAAAAAATTACCGTAATGGTAACAATACCAGTTTCTTGATGCGGTTTAATTAAATCCGTTATACTTTTTGAAAGACGCTTTCGAATTTCTGTTATGTTTCTTTGTGTATGTTCCGTGTACAGGAGGGTATCTGAAATCAACCCACCAGAGATAATGAATTTGATGCCGGATTTACGCGGTTTTTCATTACGATGCCTGGGGACATATATTTCATTAGAATCTGGCCTATGTATTCTAACATAGTTTGTAATAACTGATATTAAGTTGCTATCAAATTCTTTTGCCTCTGATGAAAACTCATCAGTCTCTGGTTCTCTGAAAATAATACTTCTACTAGAAACATATAGCCGTGAATTGCAATCATAAAAATTTACCGATTTACAAACTGTATCTTTATTTACAATCATTTTAAAAATCAAAGAGTCATTGGTTTCAGTTATTAGAATCTTGGATTGCTCAATGTCATTTTGTGTAAGACGGCGCTTCAAACAATTCTCTGCAATAGGATTCGAAATAGTATCAAGCCAGTTTCCAAAGGCACACTGGCACAATATTTTAGTATCCAATATAGAATCTATTCGATGTATGTCATCCGTAGCCACAGTTTTGTCATTCTCATGACGTCCACATCCGACACATAGAATAAACCAACTTAATATAATATACTCAATAATATCCATAGTGTTTTAACCAAGTAATTGTCTTATTTTTTTGCGCTCCAGAAAGTCTATTAATAAATGAGGATAACATATCCCTCCTTATTTCAGATGTAGCGGTTAAATAATGCTCTGCTCCACATGGTGAGAGTTTGCACAGACCAACTGTAACTCGTCCTGCGGTACTATTTTTAATAGTAGCCCCTTCCCATAGCTTGATCTCTGATTGCCCAACAGGACCTCTTAGCAATAAGACATTACTACCTGATTCAAATGCTGTGGCGTACTTTTCCAACTCATCGATTCCCTGTATTGAATTATAATAAGCATCGTTACGTCTAAGTATGTCTACACTCTCAAATTGAATATGCCAGCCATCAACATTAGCAATCAAGTTTTCAAAATGCGCATAGTCTTCAATAGAGTATTTTTTGGGATAACCTTGAAAGTCGGTATTCCTATAAGAAATGTAGTTCAGTGAATTCTCGTCAAAACCCATTTGAGATATAATTGCTCTTGTTCCATTGAGGATATAATTATGAATTGCATTCGCTATTGCCTGATCGATAGGTACGGTATTCTGTGAAGCCCGGACAAAATTATTGGTGACTCTGGCTAATTGCGCGCCATTGTTGCCGATGAACCCCCCAATTCCACCCACAATATCTGGTGCATATCCTCCCAAAGCAAACCCACCAAATGTTGATCCCAGAATAAAAGCAAACTGTGCCCCATCACTCCACTGAGGATTGTTCCAGACTGTCGCTACACTTGTAGCATAACCGATAAATGCGCCTACTGCTGCCAATCCCCAAGCGAAATCCCCATCTGGATCACTATAGCCAATCGGATTATTTCACATTGAGTTAAACGGAGAGTGACTCGGTGCATAGTCTGCCATCGGATCACTTTGCCACCATGCTTCGGCAAGCTCAGCACATGCCTTCCTATCGCAGGATCAAGTGTCCTCCACCCTTCGACACCTCGACAGGCTCGGCGCAACGCAGCTCAGGGCGAGTGTTGCGAAGTTTACGTTTAAACCTCCATCAGAAAGGTAGTCAATCCCCCTCCTCCGCCAAGGCTACGGACGGACAATGCATTGTATTGATATGAGTTGTTGAGCAAGTCCTGCTTGTGGAAGATACCTTCCATTTTCAGCCCATATGGGTAGTAATGGTATGAACCTAATATTTCTTTATCCTGACCAGGTCCCTGGTTGAGAATATTGATTTTCTTATCACCGTTCAAATCTGCAAAACGGACACGGATGTTCCCGAGGTGATCCCGGATCATATACTCATGATAAGTTCTCTTCAGCGATCCATCCTCCCATCTTTCAAACACAAAGCGCCCTTCGGGATGATATACAGCCTGAATTTTACCATCATAATATTCGATGCCATCGTGATACAGGCGTACAAGCTCTTCCTGGTTCTCGTCATAGGTAATCTGCTTGTGC
>DATDQA010000355.1:0-22961 GCA_035292505.1 Saprospiraceae bacterium
GAGCTTGTCCATGTACAGTGAGTTTTACGCCAAGGATACGCATCGCGACTTGTGTGAACTTTCGGCGATAGCGAAATCCGCGGCTCTCTTCTTCACCGGAGATCCAGGACACAAGCATCAACCTTCCGAGGTACCATGCGAGCACGAGCATGAGCACGACCATGCGCCAGATCGCACGCACTTTTCTGAAAAAACTGATGCCGGAGGACATGCGTGCAAGATGCAGAAAACGGGGAAAACGGGAAAGCCGGGAAAACGGGGAAAACGGGTGAAGTCCGAGAATTTCCTTGATACCAGATTTCTTCAAATAGAAAACCGCGAGTTTAGTGTCAATTGCCTCATTGTATCGCGTGCGTTCTGGATGTCGTTGAACAATACCCAATCCAGTTCTCCTCTTTATTTTGAACCATTACACATTAAACGCTACACATTACACAGTTAAACAATTTCACACGCTCCTCCCGCACACGCTACCGCACTTGTCTTTGTTACTTCAATAAACTCAGGTTCATTCAGAAGTGATACAAAGTCGGGCATTTCAAAATTCCGCTGAATCTTAACCCACTTGTGCCAGAGATGCACATTCTTCATGCAGTAGATAGTCGTGGTGAGATCGCCGTCAAAATAATTGATGCTGAATTGCTTGACTCTCCTCACCCAATCTTTTTTCAACAAGAAATCTGCCCGTGTGCCAGACAGATGTATGCTGGGATCTGAAGCATGTTTGACCGCTGCCCAAAGATCATTGTTGAAATAGTGCAGGCCATCGACAATCAGTCCAGACATAAAAATCGCAGCATCGCCGTAGTTCTTGACCAGTTCTTCCGTACTGAGGACAGAAGTGAATGGCGCCTGTGCATAATCCTTGTCTCCGTAAACTGAAAGAAATGAGACCGCAGCAAAATGATCCTGATGTTGATAGAGATAGTCAACAACCTCATCTTTGTTGTCAATGATCACGGTATTGCTGACATTATGATTGGTGAGCTTGTTGTAGCACAACTCTTCGTTCTTACCATGCGCTACCCAGGAGTTCTGGACTAACTCAATCAGTTTTAAATGTTTCAATCCCTGCATTTCATCCTTAATGATCACGTTCTGATCGTTCTCGCAAGGCACATAGACCACATAGTCGGAATGCGTATTTGACCATAAGGATTCTTCCAGCATTTCAGGATAATGTGCGAGCAAGTAATTCGCGGTTTCACTTTCCTTATTGAGTTGCATGATCCTGAAATACCGACGTGCGTGTTCAGGATGAATTCCGGACGCCGTCTTTAAGATCACGGATGCGTTGCCTGAAGGTTTTACTGTTGTCGTTCGCGCTGCCGGATTAATGCCAATGAGACGGGCAACGTCCTTATTCGTTTGTTTTACAATTTCTGCCCCAGTCTTTAATATCTCTTCATTAAAAAGTTCGGGGCGCGTCATCCAACCTGTCACAGAGATCCCGAGTAAGGCCTCCCCGGCGACAATTTCTTCCGTTTGTTTTCCCAGGTAAGGAAAATCCGTGTACCCGGCCTGCAACGTCCCAAGGATAGCAGATTTATAACACAACTCATAGAATTTTGAAGCACTGAATTTTCCATGATCATCTACACACGCAGAGGCATTCAACTCATTCAGATTACAGAACTGAAATACGGCTTCTCGTTTATCCCTGATCTGTTCATAGAAATTGAAGCCGATTTCATAACAAGGATTGAACATTTCGTCTTCATGCGACATGAATACAAAACCGAGGTCATTATCTCCTTCATTGACCGATACGAGTTTTTCAAATGTGGCCTTATCAAAACTATGCCGGAGAAGACCAACCGAATTGTTGCTCCGGGCTCTCCAGGGATGGGTCTGACGCCAATTACCTGTTTTCGCATACAATAACTCTGTGTCCTCCAGATCCATGATAATATTCATGGCGCTCCTTCTCACGCCTCCCGACAAAACAGCATCAGATAAGTGCATGAAGACATCATACACGAGGATAGACTTGAAGTGAATACTTTCGTGATCGCCAATGGCCTGATTCAGCATCACTTCAATTCTTTCCAGCGATTGCTTTAAGCCATCAGGACCAGGTGCCCTGAATCCTCCGGATATCGAAGCTCCTTTCGGACGGATTTCCGAATAATCAAATTTGACCTGATATCTGAAATACTCCGGATACAATGACGGATGCTCACAATATGAACTGATCAGGACTTTGACTCCTTCTGCCCAACCTTCAATCGAGTCCGGGATTGTAAAAGATTTCACATTCCCACTTCTCCTGTGGAGGAGAGGTAACTGTGAAATGAATTTATTCTTCAAAGACACTCCGAGACCCGTACCAGACAGGAGCACAAAAAAGCCCTTATTAAACACATCCGGCGCATAAGCATACGTCGTACAGCAATTGTAAATCTTTGCATGGTTTCTGAGAATCAGTTCACCGCGGAATTGCAGATTGCGCTGAGAAGAGAGAAATTCCTTGTCATAGTATGACTCGGCGATCTCATCCAGAAGTGGCTCTACGACTGAGCCATATCGCATCCGATGCGTATCGAGTACCTTATCGCACGCTTCTTCCCATGTCTCATACCTGCCCAGGAAAGAGTCCCATTTTAAGTAGTCGCTGTAGAGTTTGAGTTGAGATAAGAATTCCTTGCCCTTGTCCATACGTTAAGAGGTTGACTGATTAATCCGTGCTTGTGCTGGGGTACGGACAAATGTATATATTAAGAATAATTATTATCCATCAAAGAGGATTTTTTTTCAATCTTTTTTTCCACAGGCGATGTGTATAAACGCTAAAGCTTTCGCTTACAGCAGAGTATGCAGTCTTCAGTCCTCAAGACTAAGTCCACAGTCTTTGGTCGACAGTCCTCAAGACTAAGTCCACAGTCTTCAGTCCTCAGTCCTCAGTCAAATGAAAACTGCAGACTGAAGACCGGAGACTGCGGACTGAGAGCTGCCAACTGTTTTAAACCTTAATTAACATAAAATAACCTGTCTGAAAGCCTCAAAATCAACACCTTTGCATGATCAAACGACAGACTATGCGCCTTGACATGAGAGGATATATGATCATTCTTGCGATGATAACCACAGGTTACTCAATTCCCTTTGCACAACACAAAATCACAATTCAGGGTAAGGTCGTCGACGACGTCACCCAGGATCCCCTTGAGTTCACGGCGCTTTCACTCATCACGGCGGTGGACAGCACACTCGTCACAGGTACAATCAGCGATCTGAACGGCGTCTTCTCACTTGAAGCAACTCCGGGCACATATCATCTCAAAGCAGAATTCATTTCTTATCAGGAATCGTGGATTGAAAACATCCTGATCACTCCGGATCAAAAAATAACGGATCTCGGAGTACTTCGGCTTCACATTTCCGCAGCAATGTTGGAAGAAGTCGAAGTCACAGGTGAAAAAAGCCAGTTCCAACTCGGACTGGACAAGAAGATCTTTAACGTAGACAAAGACCTTGTCACGCGCGGTGGCAGTGCGGCTGATGTGCTCGACAACATTCCTTCGGTGAGTGTCGACATCGACGGTAATGTAAGTCTCCGCGGAAGTCAGAATGTACGCATCCTTGTTGATGGCAGGCCTTCAGGACTTGTCGGATTGAGTGACAACAATGCCCTGAAATCTCTGCGTGGTGATATGATCGAAAGAGTAGAAGTCGTCACCAATCCCTCAGCCCGATATGACGCGGAAGGCATGGCAGGGATCATCAATATCGTCCTGAAAAAAGATCAACAAAAAGGATTCAACGGATCGTTTGGTGCCACCGCTGGCTACCCGGCAAACTTTGGCGGAAGCGCTAATGTCAACTACCGTAAAAAGAACCTGAATTTCTTTGTCAATTATGGCATGCAATACAACCGTTCCCCCGGCGGAGGAAATCTATACCAGGAATATTACTATGGTGATACCACGCTGTACCTCGAACAAACACGGGACCGGACGCGCGGTGGGCTTTCTCACAATGTCCGTTTCGGTACAGACTATTATTTTAATGAAAAGAACGTGCTCACCGGGGCATTCCTCTATCGGATGAGCGATGAAGACAATGAATCTTCATTGATCTATCGGGACTTCGATCAGTTCAGAGAACTCACCTCTGTCACATTGCGTGATGAGACAGAAGAAGAAAACAGCCCTACAATAGAATACAGTCTGAACTACAAGCGCAATTTCAAAAAAGAAGACCATGTCTTCACTGCGAACATCCAGTATAATGACAATTCTGAGGTAGAGACATCCAGCTATCTTGAACAGTTCCTGAACCCTGACTTTACTCCGAGCGAAATTCCCGATCTGCATCAGCGCTCACGTAATGAAGAAGGAAACATCTCATGGACAGGTCAGATGGACTATGTCCTGCCGTTCAGTAAGGAGAGTAAATTTGAAACTGGCTATAAAGCAAGCATCCGCGAGATTCGTACATTCTATCTCGTAGAAGAATTGCGTGATGATGTGTGGGAGACGCTTGATGACCTGACGAATCGATTTCTTTATGATGAGGACATTCACGCGGCATATCTCATTTATGGAAATAAAACCGGGAGATTCTCGTATCAAACCGGGTTGCGTGCAGAATATTCACACGTCATCACTGAATTACTGGAAACGTCAGAGATCAATGACAGAGATTATCTCGACATTTTCCCTTCCGTACATTTCGGATATGAACTACAGGATCAAAATACATTCCAGATCAGCTATAGCAGAAGGGTGAACAGGCCGCGGTTTCATATGCTGAATCCGTTCTTCACCTACAGTGATTCGCGAAACAGATGGGGAGGCAATCCGAACCTTGAACCGGAATACACGAACTCATTGGAATTGGGTCACATCAAGTATTGGGAAAAGGCATCCCTTACATCAAGCATCTACTACCGGCATTCGAATAATGTCGTAGAACGCATCCGCACTATTTCAGAAGGCATCACTGAGACAAGACCGCAGAATCTCTCCGAGCGCGATGACTATGGATTCGAATTCACGTTTGCAAAAGACCTCCTGAAAGCATGGAAAGTTGATGGCAATCTCAATCTCTTCCGCTCAATAACAGATGGTGGCCAATTTGGTGGAGCGGATGTCTATAACTGGTCAACCCGTCTTAATTCACGCGTTGTGTTCTTCGATAAACTCGAAACACAGGTGCGCCTAAACTATCGGGGACCGCAGGAGACCACACAGGGCAGAAACAAAGCCTCATTCCACACCGATTTTGGCATGAGCACCGACCTGATTCAGGGAAGAGCTACACTGACGCTGAATGTGAGCGATATCTTCAATACGCGCAAGCACAGGTATGTTACAGAAGGCGATGGTTTTTATTCAGAAGGTGATTTTCAGTGGCGCGCCAGACAAATCACGCTCAACTTTACCTACCGTCTTAATCAGCGCAAAGAAAAACGCGAACGTCCCGAAAGTGAGCGTAGTGGAGAGGACGAGATGTTTCAGGGATAACGGCGGAACGGCAGAAGGGCTGAACGGTGGAATGGAAAGAGGTATTTCTTATACCTTTCCGCCTTTCCTCCCTTCTGCCTTTCTGCCATTCCGCCTTTTCTACCTTTGCAAAATGCCCGGTAATAGCTTTGGAGAACGTTTTCGCATCACGACATTTGGAGAATCACATGGACCTGGTATCGGCGTAGTCATCGATGGTTGTCCTGCAGGAACACAAGTTTCATTGGATGACATCAATAAAGAACTCGCACGCAGGAGACCAGGCCAGTCTCAACTCACAACTGCGCGCAGAGAAGATGATATCGCCGTGATACAATCCGGTGTGGTGGATAGAAAAGCTACTGGAGCACCCATTGCTCTCTGGATAGCAAACAGCGATGCGCGTGAAAGCGATTATACAGAGATTGCTCAGGCATACAGACCATCGCATGCGGATTATACATACCAGGTTAAATATGGAGTGCGTGATCCTTCGGGTGGCGGCAGATCCTCTGCACGTGAGACGGCTGCGCGTGTCGCTGCCGGAGTCATTGCCCGATCAATCCTCTCTTCTGCAGTGCAGATCAACGCCTATGTGACACAAGTACACAATGTCATGCTCACTAAACCATGGACTGAACTTGATCTGAGTAAAATTGACGGCAATGCAGTACGCTGTCCTGATGCAGAATGTGCAAAGCAAATGGAAGCGGTAATTCTTGCAGCGAAAGAATCCGGTGATACTGTCGGCGGTGTCATTCAATGCATTATCCAGGGATGCCCTCCCGGTCTCGGCGAACCTGTCTTTGATAAGCTGCATGCAGATCTAGGCAAAGCAATATTGAGTATCAATGCATGCAAAGGCGTAGAATTCGGTTCAGGTTTTCAATCCGCATTGATGAAAGGCTCGGAGCACAATGATGCATTCTCCCATGACACAAATGGAAACATCATCACAAACAGTAATCATTCTGGCGGTATCCAGGGAGGTATCAGCAATGGCATGCCTATCGTCTTTCGCGCTGCTTTTAAACCTGTCTCCACCATCATGCGTGATCAGCAAACCGTGGATACATCCGGGCAGGAAGTCACTCTCAAATCAAAAGGCCGACATGATCCTTGTGTTTTACCGCGTGCAGTGCCGATTGTGGAAGCGATGGTGGCTATTGTTTTGTCTGACCATCTACTTAAGTTTAGAAGCATAGAGCACAGAGTATGATTTCGGATTGCGGATTGCGGATCTCGGACTGCGTCCGCCTAAGCTTTAGATTTCGGATTTCCTTCGCCTTAGCCTCCGCCTTCGCCTTCTTCATCTTGATTTTTTTCTTTCAATTTCTTCGCCTCCTTTCTCAGCCCTCCAAACCATTCATCGAAGGAATCGAATTCACGACGCCATGCGAGACCTATACCGAGTTTGTTCTTACGTCCTTCAATGGTCGGTTCATTGCGTTGATAGAAACGTATTTTCAACCGTCCATCTTCAGTAAGCAGATATTCGAGAGCATAGTCACCTACAAAATAATCACCTGTTCCGATGGGATCGTCGGCACTGTAGTTCGCTCCTGCATCGATGATCACACGGTTATTGAAAAGCCTGTTTTTCACACGCAACTCCCATTCACGATATGTGCTTGAAGATCCCGGTGCCTCGGGAATGTCAAATTGACTCCCTTCTGAATAACCAACATCGAAATCGATTTCAGAACCAATCCATTTTGAAATTGCACTTGAAAAGACCCCTGATACATAGTTGGAGAGGAATTCACTCATCGTATTTGATATACCTTGTTCTGCGAGCTGGAGACTTGCATCGGATTGCAGCACATTGGATGGTAAAAATGATCCTGCCCAGAGAAGTCCGAAGACCTGCTCGTTTAAGGCATTCTGATTCGATTTGAGGACACGGAGTTTTGTATCAGCATAACCTGCAAGTTCGCCTGAAAGATTAGGAAATGAAAAATCGAAATTAATCTCAGGCTCAAGTAATGTCCCGGTGAGCAGCAATCTCAAATGGACATCAGTCTTCCGTTTTGCTTCCTGTTCTGCTTCTGAACCCGGTGTAAGATATTCAGCCAACAGGGTATACAAAGAAGCACGCAAGCCCACATAGTCCGCCTGAAGATTGATCACGGCGTTATAAGGATCACCATCCCATTGGATGGTACCCCCACGCCTCAACTCAAACGGTTTTGTTACGACAAAACTCCGGAAGAGATAATTGCCCTGTTCTATTTCATACTGACCGTACATCGTGAAGTCTCCGCTACGTGTAATAGACAACTGGATATCACCACTCCCCGACCCCACGATACGTTCAGGTGGATTGTCTTCGAGCATGATTTCCACCACAGCCTGGGGAGTGGCGGACAGATTCATTTCAAAATTCATCCCTGTAATTGAGGTCTGATGAAGGTAATCCATGCGACCATCGGCTTCCTCATCGCGAAAACGGATGAAACTTTGCTTGCGCGCAGCACTTTCATCCGCGAGATTGATCACGATGTAGGTGCCCTGATCTGTGATCGCGTATACAGAGATCGTGGGAGTTTCTACCTGTCCCTGAAATGTGGCATCCACGGTCCCAATGCCCCTTCCGTAATACGCAGTGTTATCTTCTTTTTGCGTGTTGAGCGCCATGATACGCGGTGAACGAATTCTTGCATCGAGTCCAATCCTGCCAAGAACACGATGTGTAAGACCTCCTTCGACGACTGCAGTGTTGCCTAGTTCATCTGTGAGTACTGCGCCCGAAACATCGATGACTGATTCTGTGAGGCGAACCGGCTGCTCATGAAACGTATAGCGAGTGCCCAAATAAGAAACTGTGGTCGCTCCGTCATAAATCATTGCTTTGCCATCCATTTTCGTCGCTGCGCTTGTGCCACCAACATGGAGGTCACCAACAGCATAACCCGTCGTATTGCGCACTCCATCCTTGAGGATGTACTCAAGGAAAGCCAAAGGAAATGTGTCAATGACCATGTCTACATCAATGACGTTTCGCAAGTGCTCAGCCATCTCGGGAACAGGAGGGAAAAACGCACCTTCCGCTTTCACGTGTACGCCTGGACGATGCAGGGATATATCCATCGACACGGGACGCCCCATTTCTTCCATGCGGCAGTCCACATGCAGCATTCCATACGAGTCGTTATTTACCCGGACATCCAGGGCATCTATCAAGAGGTAAAATCCTTCACGCCTGAATATATCGGATATCCCCGCACGCAATGTATATGCGCCACCAAAGTTCAGCTTTTCATAATCCCAGAGATCGTCGATGGTATGCAGATCGAAATGCTGTGTTTCGATCATGACACCACGCCGATCGATATCAGCTATTGTGACAACTTGTTCCTCATGCTGGAAGACAATATCACGCAGTTCAATGAATTCCTTACCAAAACGTATCTGATTTCTATCACGCAATTCCCACTTCTGCTCCAGCACTTCTATGATCTGAGGATCTACATGCAAAGTGTATGTCTGATTCGAATCTGCAACAAAGGTGCCGGAGACACCAAGAGTATTGAGTTCTTCAAGAAGGTCATCCGCACTGAGTGACCAGATAAATCCATTGTCGCTTGTTTGCGCTGATGCAGTGATTTCATCGAAGAAATATTTTTCACTGATGTCGATCACCGTCACAAATGCCTCAGCATCGGCATGCCCCCCAATAGACTCCAGTTGCGCACTGACCTGGTACGCATTCACATTCCCATAGTGAAACTCAGGAGTCGTAAGGTCAATGATTACAGAATCCTTTTCAAAATTTAAAACACCTTTGATATACAGATCCCGAAACCGGATATCGCGAAGATTGACGAGTCCACCCCATTCTTCCGGATCATTCAGTGTCACTTCAAATCTTGCCTCAGGACCCATGAAACTGAGATCCCGTCGATATTTCAGACCGCTGAAATATTGTGGATACGAATCTTCAAGAAAACGGGCGAGTGTAGGGTAGAGCGTATTCAGTTCAAAGTCACCGCTCACCCATCCCTTGATATAGTCTGAAGTAGAGCGAAATAATCGGCGGCCATCTTCCTGATGCTCGATGTCCACAAACATGGTATCCAGCGCATAGACGACATCTCCGCGCACGACTTTCAGGTCTGTGGCCCGCAGTGTCCCTGTCAATGTATTCATGTCCTTTCCCTGTCCACGCGCAACGAATACGCCTTCTAACGAGAATGCTTCTTTCGATAGGTTCAGTTTCTTCAAGTCAAGCTGATTGATGTCCGCCGTGAAGTCAAAAACAGGATTGCCCTGTTTCGTGATGACCGAACCCTGGAAGACAAGATCAATGTTGGGATCATGAATCTCCAACTTACCATCAAACTGATTCTGATTTAGTCGCCCATCGATATGCGCATCTTTGTACGTATAGCCCTTGTATTGAAATTGAGTAATGTTGCCCGAAATATCAGCAACTGCAGTCTCGGGTGTGAGGCCTGATCCATTGCTGAGCTTCAGGTTTGCTGAAATCATACCAAGATCCGATATATCCGTCCACTTCTGCAGATTAAACTCATGCAGAAACAACGCACCATTATATGCGGCAACGTGATTTGTTGTCTCGAGATTGATATCCACCTCTGCACTTCCCAGATCCGTATTGAGTTTTCCGTACGCTACAAAGTCCTCCAGGAATCCGTCGAATTTCCCCGTGAACTGTATCCTGCCAAGTCGCGTAAATTGTTCAGGAAGGTTGAAGCCAGGAATGTGTTTTTCAAGATCATAAGGAGTAAAGCGCGCATCGCTCACGACAAGATTTAATACCTGCTTGCCCGGTGTTGTCAGATTGCGTGATCTGAACTGACCTGCAAATGTCACATCTCCCATTTTCATCAGCAAACTATCGCCGCGCAAACGATCGAGCTTTCCCTGCACCACACCGTCGAGGTTTAATGTCTCATGCTGATTTCGAGTGAAGAATGCGCTCTTATGTAATTCAGGGATGGCAGTCAGGAGATCGGCTACCGACAACTGTGTGTTCTTGAAACGTGCATAGAGGCTCACTTTTTCCGCGAAGGTGCCTTCTGCGATGTCTCTTCCAAAATCCAATGCTATGGTATCCATGATCACGCTTCCAGCTGTACGTACTTCCAACTTGCCGAGCGCAATCCCGTCCGCGGAGAGTTCGATGCTTTTTGCAATGATCTTTTCTATACTGAAACCAGAGTGCTCAGCAAAACTGATCGCCCTGATCTCGCCCACCATACGGGCGCTATCCACACATACATTGCGTAGATCAACAGTGAGATCACTGACCTGCAAATCATGGTAATTTATCCCTGGACGCAATGAGATAGTTTCAGCTTCGGGTTGAAAGAAATTTAATTTCCCATCGGCAAGATGTATGTCCTGAATTTCATAGATCCATTTATCTCTGCCTGTTACTTCGCCAGTTATCATTTTCAATATTCGGGTCGTATCCAATTGTTGGATCAAGGAATCCGGCTTTACATTCAATAATACGACAGGGCTCTCCATCCGGATCGATGCGAGACGGACTATTCTCAGATCTGTGTTGATTTCATCGATATTGAGTACGCCATGTGGCAGGATAAATTCCGATGTCATCTTCTGCGAATTCTTTGCAACGCGGACTAACACGTCATCCATGATGATCTCGGGATTCAGGAGACGGATACCGGACGATCCCTTCTTCTTTTTACCAAACAAAGGAAGGAACGTCATGGGGCGATCATCAATGTACAATCGCGCGTTGTTGAGTCGCACTTGTTCGATTTCGGGGTTTCTGCCGAATAATTTCCACAGCCTGGAGAAGCGCACTCCGAGTCCACCTGCAAAGAGTAATGTGTCTTCCGGAGTTGCTTCCTGTGAGATAAAGACATCTTTGAGATTCATGTGAGAAAACACGTTGAAATCGAAAGCCCTTACCGACACGGCACTCCCGGTCTTCTGAGAAAGGTGGCTGGTAATCTGTCTGATACCCCAGTTTTGTACCGCGGGAATATGGACAATGAGGGACAACGAAAAGAATACTGCAAGAAGGATCAGCATGAAGATGCCAATGCGCTTCCACAATCTGGACGGGGTGCTTTGCTTGTCAGTATCGATCATACATGTCTAAAAGACGTGGAAAAGTAAGCACAAAAGAGGGATGTATGATTGAAAACCAGCACATTAACGCTCAATTAACCTCTGGCAAGGGTAAACCCTTGGAGAAAGACTGTGACGAATGCATGATGGCGCCTGTCTTGTTTTGTCATGGAAGGCAAATTCTTATTTCGCTGAGGGGGATAAAGAATCGACGATTCTTGCTCCACATCGAGAATTGTCGATTTATGGGAGCGAGGCGAAGAGGATTCGTGATCATCCGTTTAGTATCGAGGCTACGATACTTTGAATCAATGCATTGAATCGGGATTGATAGGGTCTCTCCTATACCTTTCATGAAGAATAATGGCTTCTCTTGCCTCCTTCACATCATGTACTCTGAGAATGCCCGCTCCGTTCTGCAAGGCGATCATATGTAATGCCGTTGTTCCATTCAACGCTTCTTCAGGTGTTGTTCCTAATGTGCGCCAGATCATCGACTTTCTGCTCAAACCAACCATCAGAGGCAATTCGAGAAACTGAAATATCTCCAGGCGTTGCAGCAGTCGAAAATTATGTGCGACCGACTTCCCAAACCCAAAGCCAGGATCAAGAATGATATCACTGATACCCGCTTCACGTACATCACGGATGCGTCCGACAAAAAAACGCAGAATCTCTCCGGCGACATCCTTATAATCAGGATGTGCTGGCATGCGACCAGGTGATCCAAGCATGTGCATGGCGACAAAAGGTGCATGCGCATTTGCAGTGATCCGCACAATCTCCGGCTCAAGAGTACCCGCCGAAATATCATTGATCATATGCGCACCTGCTGTGAGAGCCGCCTGTGCAACTTCAGCACGCCATGTATCCACAGAGAAAACTGCCTCGGGAAAAGTCTTTAACAATAGATCAAGTACCGGCATCAATCTCTGCAGTTCTTCATCCACCTGTATGACATCTGCACCCGGACGTGACGATGCAGCGCCTACATCTATGATCGCAGCTCCTTCTGTCAGCATCCGTCCTGCGTGCGATATGGCTTCTTCAGTTCCGGAAATTCTACTGCCAGGATGAAATGAATCCGGTGTCAGATTCAGGATACCCATCACGACAGGTTGCTGAAGTGAGATTAACCGGCCTCGTGCATTGATGGTGTATTGTTTCATTGAAAATCGCTGTTCGCTGTTGGCTATTCGCTGTTCGCTGTTGGCTATTCGCTGTTCGCTGTTGGCTATTCGCTGTTGGCTATTCGCTGTTCGCTGTTAGCTATTGACACCTCATACTTTTCTGCCGTTCCGCCCTTTCCGCCCTTCACCGTTTACCATCCACCGTTTACCATTTACCGTTTACCGTTTATTCATGCTCCCTCCCGAACGCCCTTCCTTTCACAAAGTCTCTTTCCAATGCTTCAAACGCTTCCCGATCCGCATTGCTCATTTCAAGGAGGAAATCCTGGAACTGCGGCTGACCTCCATCGACCCATGCAGTAAACCATGCACTCCCCACTGCCTGAATTGCATCTTGCATTCTCGATTCCACCATGCCCTTCATCTTTTGTTGATATGCCGCAGCATAGTCTGCACATTGCGTCCGTACCATGACATTGAGGCGCTCCTCAAAACAATACTGTTCATCATCCGGATATGTCTTGCTGAGATCTTTTTCAATATGAAGAACTTCGTCCACAAGCCGGTGACTCCTGAGCACAATATCCCAATAGTATGCACGCGGATCATCGATGTATATCGCCTGACCTACCAGAAAATCCCAATCTTTTTCCGCAAACAACTCCGGAATGCGGGATTCCCAGAAGGCATGAATCCCTTCCTGACCGGTGAGCTGTCCATTGTAATTTTTCGTGGTATGTAATGGGACATGTGCATCCGCGAGATAATGTCCGAAGTCTGCCGACAGTTGCAGGACTGTTGGAAGATCTTTTCGGGCGAATGCATCTGCGAGCCGTTGTTGCATGAAATAGAGATGGTAAGGAAGGATACCATGTTGCGTAAATACTTCATCACCCAGAATCTGTCTGCACGGTGAGCAATCATATGCGGGGAAATATTTCTGCACAGTATCGGGATCGAATGTCCAGGTATCTTCATAATACAGTGGCAGGAGATGAAGTGCCACGAATGCCTTCATGGTATCAGGAATTTCTACCATCCTGTTATTGATGAATGGAGTATGTAATACAGTTGTATCTCCGGATTCATGCACACACGACAATGTAACGTAAGCCGCAAGCATATCAACCCAGCGACGAGGTACTTTCTCAAAAGGAGGTGTCCCCCAATGATCCATATCGATATAGTGTCTTACCGCTTCATGACGAGATGCATATCTGCGCTTATCGGGGTCGACCGCATGATCGCTGAGAAAATCAATATTGAATTTGTACAATCCGATCATACTTGATGGCAACGTGAATACTGCCATCCTGTTGATCAGCCGATGCCCGTAAAATCCCCATGCGTTTCCGGATGATGCATCGCCGATACCGGATAGACAAAGACATATAAGACCAAGTGTAACGATGTATTTCAAAAGACAAGATTTGACTCACTCCCTGTAAAAAAGTCGTAACCGCGCAACATACCCTTGATCACATCAAACTGGACAAGTACAAAATCCCCGGGAGTCCTTTCCACAAAGAGCCTGTGTACTGGCGGAGAATTCGCAGTATACACCGGAGCACCTTTGGGCCAGATGCGTACCTCAACGGGTTGTTTTCCATCCTTCCGTCGAATCTGCATTTGACAGAATGGCGTTAAACCGCGAATAGAATCTTTCAATGGGTATTGATTTTCATAACCCTCACACGCCGCCTCTGCCAAAGCTCTTAAAAATATCTCTCCTGTACCATCGCGATACGTCTTTGGATAATCACGCAACTCGGGATATACAGGTGCAAGGGCAAATCCGGACCCCCTTCTCTCCAGTGCAAAAGACTGGCTCTTCTGCTGCGGATACTCCACCTTCACTGATGTGATGTCGTCTGCATTCAGATCCATAAACCTCCTGTCACGCCAGTCTGGCAACTCGAGCGTATATCGGGTGCGTAATGCCCCATCCCAACTTGGGATATGCACCACGAAAGGTTGCTTTGATCCGTCCATGATCATGTATGTACCGCGTTCGTCCTGAGTCACACCGCCGACACGATAGGACTTTATTTTTTCTCCATTGCGATGAAATATTTCTGCATGAATCCATGTCCCGTCAATATTCTCCATGACATTCCCTATCGCCTTATCAGAAGGGATATACCTGATCTGTACCATACGCAATGCATCCAGGAGAGGGGTGACACTGCTCATTCTTGCAGGATAGGATTCATTAATCTTCCAACCATCTCCGTCCCGTGTCAGGATGTAGACATTGCCTGCACGATGCGATAAGATGATCTTACCAATATCATCCACATTTTCTATCGCAAAAGTGCCTTCGTAATTATCCAGTTCTTTCGCCTTTGCAGACTTTTTCCATGCAAAAAATGCAATTGTCCCGATGAGAAGTGCAAGTAGTAAACTGAGCAGCAGTGTTTTATTCATTTCTCACTTTTTGAAAGCCGTATTTCTTTTTCCGAAGATTGCCATCCCTGCCCCCTGACCCCCTAAAGGGGGAACCGCTACCACATATTGATAGAGTTCATGGCGCGTGGACTTCCCCTTTAGGGGACTGAGGGGAGCGGGAGGACGAAATTTTATCCTTCAAAGTAAACCCGTATTTTCTTTTCCTTCTGAAATTAAAAATCATTGTACTGAGAATGACGAGTAATACCGGCACGGCGATATTCAACAATCGCCATGTCATTGCCGCTTCCTTTGCACGCACAGTGTCCAGCATCCGGAGTTTGATCTCTTTCCCTCTCGCAGCGAGGATACCATCTGCGTCGAGCATATATTCGATGGCATTGAGCATGAATGTCTGGTTTCCCTGGAAGACAATATTTTCAAATTTATTATAACCGAGTTCGCGGATCTCGCCGGTTTCAGTATGATATAGATTCTTCGCAAGATCACCATCCGTCGCAACAAGTACTTTGCACGCTTTATTGGTCACTCGAAACTCAACATTCACCTGTCGCGTCAGCGCAAGCAATTCTTCCGTGATCCTGTTTTCAAACAGGGATGCATATTCGCCTTCCACGAGCACCGCTACAGGTTGATTCCCATTATTGAATTTATCCGGTTCCGGTTCATACCGCAGGATTTCAAAATTCAGCCTGACCGGGATGCGTTGAATGCGACTATACTGTGATGAGGTGACGAGGATAGTCTTATGTAAACCAGGGCGCGACTGAATGGTATCGATCGTCGAAGGAAACATCAGGTTGACCCTGTCCATGTCTTTGACTATGGGATGATCTGATTTCGGTGAAAGCAGCGGATGATAATACCAGGGAAACAACTCTGTCTGCACACGATCACCAAGACTACCCACTACAAGCGGGATCCGCGTGCATTCCAGATCGAGCAGAAGATTGGGTTCGATGCGCACACCAATTCTGAAAAACAAGGGATCGAGGTTCAGCTCAAAGGCTGTTGGTAAAAAATCCCGCGACTGATTGATACTGTCCAGTGATACATCAAGTGCGTCTATAAGAAATATGGCGTTGCCCCCATTCACGAGGTATTGGTCTATCAGGAACAACTCATGTGTACTGAATGTCGAACGCGGTCTTGCCACGATCAGCAGATCGATCTCCTCTGGAATACGCACCGTAGTGTCAAGATCCACATGCGCAGTATTGTAACTGCGTCTCAGTTCTTTCTCAAGCCAGGATGTCTGTTGGGGTAATAGTTCATCGTGTCCTGAGGTAAAGACAATATTTGCATGGCGCGACTTACGTAACTTCTGGATCGCATTTGCAAACTTGTATTCGAGAAGTGTGATAGAATTATTCAACAGCCATTCGCTGTCGACACCGGGACGCTCATTCTCGAGGAGATTCACGACATACATCTCCATGCCATACCGGAATATGGCATAGGGATAGATCAGCTTGTCGGTGGCTTCGCCGCTTTCACGGATGCGGAGGCGTGTGGGGATGATACCATCCTTCGCCAGTTCATCGGCACGTGCATTCTGCATTTCGATATCACCGGCGCGTGGATCGTCGAACGCATATTGGATAAACCCATTCCTGTTTTTGAATTCATCCAGCATTTCGCGAGTCGCACGTTGCAGGCGTTTGAATCCAGCGGGGAATTCTCCCTCCAGCAACACGGAAACATAGATTGGTTCATCAAGGTTTTTCAAAAGATCGTGCGTCGGTTTTGTGAGCGTATAGCGATTTTCTTCCGTGAGATCCCATTGCAGAAACACAAACCGGCCAAGCACGGTAAGAGCCAGTAGAATACCGATGACGAAGAGATATTGAATATTTTCCTGAGGTCGCTGTTTCACTTGTTGCGATTGATCATCATCAATGTCAGTATCAATGCGATACCGCCAAATGCAATAAAATAAAAGACATCACGCGTATCCAGCACTCCCCTGCTCATGGAGATATAGTGATAGTCTATCCCGAGCCGCTGGATAAAATCATCTGTCTTTCCAAAGAACACCGGGAGTTTGCTCAGATAGTAGAATGTCCAATAAAAGAAAAAACACAGAAAGCATCCTCCCAGAAACGCGACAATCTGATTTTTTGTCAGCGCGGAGGCAAAGATTCCCAAGGCCGCGAAGGCAGATGCAAGCGCAATAAGCCCGAGATAGGAACCGAAGATCTGGCCAGAGTCGATATTGCCCTTTGGAGATCCAAGCGTGTATACAGAGTAATAATAGATGAATGTCGGAACCAAGGCAATGACGACCAGAATCATGGTGGCGAAATACTTCCCGAAAACAATTCCTGCAGCCGTGACGGGTTTTGTACGAAGCATTTCAAAATTGCCCGTCTGTCTCTCGTCAGAAAACGTGCGCATTGTGATGGCCGGTACAAGAAAAATAAAAATGATAGGTGCAAGACTGAACAACTGGTCGAGCGAAGCGTATAGACCATCGAGAATGCTGAAATCCGGCAGCACCCACATAAAGAGACCGGTGATTAATAAGAAGACAGCGATCGTCATCGATCCAGTGAGCGATCCAAAGAAGTGGATCAGTTCTTTTTTGAGTATTTCGATCATTCTATATCAGTCTTCAATCTTCCAGTCTTCAGTCCTCAATCTTCAGTCTTCCAGTCCTCAGTCTTCCAGTCCTCAGTCTTCCAGCCCTCAGTCTAGTAGTCCATAGTCGGTGCCCCTTCAAACGCGCTCCGCGATTTAGCTCGTCCGCACTCCAGATCCAAGTCGGCAGCAAGCGAACAGCTAACAGCAAATAGCTAACGGCCTTCCACGGTAAATTGCCTGAAGACATCTTCCACTGAACTTTTCTCCGTGTACATCTCTAGGATGCCGACACTTTTATCTACGGCGAATTTGAATAACACAGGACGGATGTCTGCACCTTTTTTGCCGGTAACGCGATAGGTCGCGTTTTCCATTTCACTTACAGTCGCGATCTCCGGAAGAGATGACAATGTATTTGTGAGAATCCGTCGATCAAACTGCACAAAGACGCTTTGTCCACCGGTACTGATCTCGGACAGATATCCGATCGGCTTATCGATGACAATTTGACCCTTGTTGAGGATGATCACGCGATCGCAGACCGATTGGACTTCCTGCATGATATGTGTTGAGAAGATCACAGTCTTTGATTTACCAAGTGTGCGAATCAATGCCCTTATCTCCACGAGTTGATTCGGATCGAGACCAGAAGTCGGTTCATCAAGGATCAACACAGGAGGATTATGGATGAGAGCCTGTGCAAGACCCACACGCTGACGGTATCCTTTGGACAGCGCACCGATCTTCTTATGTGCTTCCTGACCAAGACCTATGAGCTCAATCATTTCTTCGATCCGCGACTTCGGGTTTCGCATCCCAAACAACTGAGAAACAAAGACGAGGTATTCGCGTACATAGAGTTCAGCATAGAGCGGATTTTGTTCCGGGAGATAGCCAATGTTTCTCTTGACATCGAGAGGTTGTTCAATTGTATCAAAGCCATTGACCGAGATGCTTCCACTGTCCTGGCGCAGATAGGCGGTGATCATCTTCATGGTCGTCGTCTTACCTGCGCCATTAGGACCAAGAAAGCCAAGGATCTCCCCGGGTCGGACTTCGAAGCTGATATCGTCTACGGCACGTTGTGTACCATAGAGTTTTGAGATGTTTTTGACGGAGATGGACATGAAAGGATTGTCAATTCTTGATTCTTAATTTTTTATTGCTATAGTTCAGTTCTCGAAATGCGGGAGGGATGACCTCGCAGCGTTATCGGGAAAAGCCGGGACTATGCTAAACCTGAATGAACCTGCGAGCGTCATGTGCCGAGGTCTTTTCTGAATGCAGTCAATTCTCAATGAAGACATGATTGATTTGAACAGAGTGCAAATATAGTACGGATGGAATGGGCGGAGATGTTTATGGGTTGCTTTGAGAATGCCTCAAAATAGAATATACACTTGCCTGATATGCAAGAATACTATTGAGCTTTCACAGTCTCATAGGAGAACAGAGGTTGGTCGGACAATACACTTGCGTGCTCAATTGTAAATGCGACAACTTTTCCTTCCGCATCAAGATCTACATAGACATTCTCATTGAATTCATGCGTCGCAACAGGCGCGTCACTCCTCAATGCGATAAAGAGTGTATCGGTATCTTGAAAATATGTGACTTTCATACCAGGTTATTTGAAATCTCTGTCAAAAAAAGCGTTGTGTACAGTTTCTCCATCGTCTAACACGATCACACGAAGATACTTATTGTTTGCTTCGGGAATCTTTCGCCAAAATTTGATCCGGCCATCTTGTTGAATTTCCTTTGCTTCCGGATTGGAAAGGACTAGCTCAATCCATTCATCCAGAATTCCGATTCGATCTGCTTGTTGTCTTCTGAACTCGAAGTATTTGGTTGTCTTCATTTGTGAAATAACCTCAAGCGAAAGTATCTGTTTCCTTCAAATTTTAACAACAGCGTGTGCAACATACGGGGTTACAAAATAGTTTTCCTTGCATTAAGGGGTAAAACCAGAGAAATATGAAAAACATAATCAAACTTCTGCGAAGTTTGCCCCGAAGGGATGCCTTTGGCGCAACTTCGCATGTCGTGACTTGCGGAGTCTCATAACGTTCACCACCTCCTGAAGTTTGCCCCGAAGGGATGCCTTTGGCGCAACTTCATACGAAAACATGTACCTCAAAACTTTAACAGACGCAAACACAATATACGAGGTTACAAAATGGTTTTCATCCCATTAAGTGTCAAAAACCAGAGAAATATGAAAAATATAACCTTTGTCTCCGCCGTGTGTGCGTGTGTGTGTGTTAATCGTATCATGTGATCGAGAGCCGTTGATCCAACCGCAGAAACAAACCACTGTCGAATCACCTCGCGTTCAACGGCCCACTAACCCTCAGTTTCCTGTAGGTCGTATTATCTCTTCAGATCAAGTGCCACATGTAATACAAAAACTCAATCCGTACTTGAAAAAATATCGGGAAGTCCGCTCCGAGGCTCTATTGAATATTGACAGTGTGCATACTGATTACATGGTATTAGTTTCGATTCCTGATTCTATTTCATATCCAGATTCCAGCATACAAACACCCGTCCATGTATATTCCCTGTATGTTGGAACTGATATCCCCAATACACTCTTCAATATTTATATAGAGGAATTAGAAGATGGTACCTTAACTGATCCCTATGTCCTCATGTGCAGAATGGACAGCACATTTGCGGAATCTTATTACTCAAACAATGCCGGATTTGATGAATTTGTCGGTGCGGCGGCCAAGGTTGAAATGGAAGTGCTATTCGGAAATATTTTCCGCGGAGGAGACTTGGCTTCATTACAGAAATGTTGGGAGCTCGTATTTGGAGAACCACTGGATATTGTGATACCGGGATATATTAATCCACCATCACCTGGTAGTCCCGGTGGTGGTCCGGGTAGTCCGTCAAATCGGCCACCTGGAGTTGGAACTTATCCGGATGGAAGTTCAGGAATTCCTGGCAGCGGAAACACTGGCAGCGGAAACACTGGTAGCGGAGGAACTGAACCAAGCGGCTGTTGGTGGTTTATTCAAATCCTCTATGCCGGTGGCTCGATAACTACATTTATTTGGGATGAAGGCTGTGACAATCGGCCTGTTCCGATTACACTGTGGGGAGGATCTAATGATTCGAGTATCGGCAGAGATCCTTTCTACTTAGACTGTATTCGCATGCTCATAATGGCTGGACTTATCGAACGTCCAATAGCTCCAGATCCTACACAACTGAATGCAGTAGAAAAACTCGCCTTGGATCTGAATTTTGAGTATGCTACAACAGAATATTACGATATCATAGATTGCTTAAACAATAACAAGCTCCTATTCTTTACCGTCCAGGATCTGCTGAATGATCTCAGCGATCCTTGTAATCCTTCTGTGACACCTGAAGAGATGCTACATAATTCATTGGAGACGGCATGTAGTGGCCAAGGAGATGATCTGGCCGAATTGTATGACGGACTCGCAGCGATGTCAAAGTATTTCACATTCTTAATTGAATACGGATTTGATCTTGATGAACTAAATGATTCAAATATTGATTTCTCTTCATGCTGTGCTGAAAATGATTTTAACTTATGTGCTGAGCTTACATACAACGCCAATGTGCAGCCAAACTCTGATGGAATCACCGACATATTAGATTTCGCAAATGAGGAATACACAGGAGAAAAAGCAAATATTCCCGACTGTATCCAGATCAATGATAGTACCGAAATTGAGGTTGAATTTGGAATTACCGCATCTGACAGCCTAAGCGCCGATCAAGAAGTTGCCATCTGTTTGATTGATGCACTTATTTCTGCATTAACTTGCACAATCGATTCATTTGAAATCACCAAAATATACATTTCGGCAACCACCAACGGTAAACATTCTGCAACAAGTAATCATTCCAGAGCATTAGCAATTGATTTATCAAGAATTAACGATGTAAAAATGTCCCTAATGACTGAGGAAGAGCTCAAATCTGTTAAAAAACTTCAGGAATGCTTAGAAGATTATACTGAGATAAGAGAGAATTTTGGGCCGTCACTAAAAAAGAAACTTGGTCAGGATTACGATGTATCCGGACATAGCGATCATATGCACTTTTCAGTAAACTCAGATGCATCTTGTGATGATTTTGAAGTAGAAGATTATAATTGCGATTGATATGAAATTGACATTCATGGCTTTCATCTTGATGTCCTCATGCTCATTTGCTCAAAAGAACGGGACATATTCCATGCCTCAGGATACACAAGTATCATTGTTGAAATTCCTATGGCAAATTTCTCCTGAGAAAATTACAACGTACCCCACTGAAGGTGATTATTTTTACAGAACACTTGTCCTCTCCATCTCTGAGGGTGAGTCAAACTTAGAAGGTGAAACGAAAGATAGGCTGTACCTGCTCAAAGGGGAGTACGGGGAGTATCCTGATGGGATTCTTTATAATCTTGGAGACTACTACAACATTACCTCTACGAATTTATCATTTAAGGATACCACTGTCATTATTGATATTGAATATGGTGCCTTAAAAAGTCCCAAGAAAATAAAAATAGAAATATAATTAAGAACTGAATTACTCAATGGTGCAGCAATAAATTGCGAATGAAACGCATAAATTATTTTGCTTTCCTTATAATGACATTGTCGACATCGTGTACATCGCACAATAGCGTGGACATCTCTGGCACCTGGATTAACTCGAATCTTGATTACATTACATTTACAAGCGATCAAATAATGCTTGGATATGGATTTGCTCTTCCATCAGAGCGATTTTCATATACATTAATCAATGATACCATTGTACTAAAAGCAAATTCTGGTTATGGCGATCCGAATGATGGTTATAAGTGTCGTTTCACTTTTGACTTGATCGACTCAGTTACAATAGTAGTCTCGTCGAATCAGATAGGTGGTTTTTTCGGACGGAGCGGGCATCATCTCAACAGATTCATTAAAAGCAGCAATGTATTTAAAGTTCACGACTGGGATTCATTGATTCAACGAAAATACATTCAGCTGGTCTTTGGCGCAACTGAGACAGTGATGGAAGAAATTAGAGTAACGTCAGATGGGAAAGTCTATATAGAGACCAAACTTATCGATACCCTTCGAAATGGTAGATATGGATCACTGGACAACATACCCAAATGGGCTACGATTCAAAAACAAATATCATACATCGATACAAGCTATTTTCATCTCCTTCAATCTGAGGTCTCCGATGGATATCTTATGGAGATTTTACTTTATCGTGAAAAAGGAGCGGTTAGATTAGTTGGTTATGATTTCCCTTTACTATTTCCTGAGTTACATGATTTTCTTTGTTG
>DATDQA010000356.1:0-8710 GCA_035292505.1 Saprospiraceae bacterium
ATTTTCTTCACACAATTGTACAAAGGACACCAGCTCACTTTGTTCAATCTTCTTATTCAGGAACACCTGGAGTTTCCGTTCTTCCTCAGTGGATTGAAAGTCCTTCCCGTATTTCAGCCAAAGGACTTTTTCGAGAAGACCGAGGACATAGTTCAGGAGTTGTTTAGTCTCTTCGCGCGTATATTTCGCCGCAGACTCAGACCATTCAGCGATGACAGCAGGATCGCGGCTCCATGCTGCCTTGATCCAATCCTGAGCCCATTGAATCGGATTGAGGGATAGTCCCTGGGCAATCTGCATCGCTGCATTCCAATCTCCCTGCGCAGCTGCAGCAACCCATTCTGCACGTTCTGGTGCGAGACCAAACTGTTTCTTTACGCCATCACGAATCACCTGCTCCGTAAAAACAGGGAAATTGAATTGTTGGCATCTGGATAGAATTGTCGGTAGGATTTCGTCGCGATTCTCAGCAATCAGAAAAATGTAGGTATCTCCGGGAGGCTCCTCGAGCAATTTAAGCAGCCTGTTACCCTCTTTTCCAAGATATTCTGGTAGCCAAATCAGCAGGATTTTACAATCTGCTTCAACCCGGTGCAACATGAGTTGGCCGATCATGCGATTGCAATCCTCCACATTAATGTTGCCTTGTTTGCTTTCCGCATCTATACGTTCAAGCCATTGATGGCGGTTCATGTAGGGGTTCTCAGAAAGCGCAGCACGCCATTGTGGATAGAGTTGATCTCCTGTGACCTTGGAACCGATGGTAGGAAAAGCAAAGTGAATGTCAGGATGCATGTGCTTGTCTGACTTGACACAACTCTTGCACACACCACAGGGCCCGAGTTGTGTCCGCTCACGACATACCATATACTGTGTTATGGCAATCGCAGCTACAAGAGCACCGGTGCCTTCAGGACCCCAAAGAAGGAGTGCATGCGGCATTGTACCATGATCTACAGCAGACTGAAGAAACTTCAGGTGAGAAGGATGAGAGATGATTTCGTCGAACCGATGCATAAGACGTCTGATGATATCAAACGCCCGCTCACGTCACTGAAGAAAACTGAATGGTTGATAAACTCCCGTTGTCTGTGCTGTCAGGTGCGATGCAGGAAATTAAGTCAGCATTGTTTGACAATGATTCAAATATGCAAATCCATGTTCACACCTTTTCATGATCCCCACTTCAAACTGTATCCAGGATATATGCACATGTAAATAACGGTGTTTTATTTCCGTAGGAACCCGGCCCAATGTTCTTCTCACTCCTCTTTACAATCCTTTGCGGCCGTCGTCCCTGGTTCAGATTTCATCAAAACATTGACCTGAACGAGCCAATTTATTTTTAAGTCAGCTCAAAAATACAGAAAAAAGCACGTAAACCAGAAAAAGTAGAGGAAACCAGGGAAGCCGGTGAGTGGGGGAAATCGGGAAAATCAGGTGAAGCCGGTAAAACCGGTAAATCAGCGATCACAGCAACAACTCCGCGGAAGGTATAGCTGGCTAAACCTTACACATCTAAAACATAAACATTTAATCGTTTTCAGCAGGGTACTCGACAAAATTTCTGGGCGTTTCGTAGAGCCGGACTTTGAGCTCGTATCTATCCGGAAGGTGTGAACGAAGGATCTTCCATATCACAAAGCAAATGTGTTCTACTGTGGGGACCAGATTCCTAAACTCAGGAATCTCTACATTGAGGTTGCGATGGTCAAGTTTGTCTTCGACTTCCGAGCGCAGAATTTCCTTCAGGTCTTTAAGATTGATTAGGATGCCCGTCTCTGGATCTACCTCACCTGTTACCTTGACTTCGATTTCGTAATTGTGGCCATGGTAATGAGGATTAGCGCATTTGCCAAAGACCTCAAAGTTTTTCTCGTCGCTCCAGGCAGGTACGTATAACCTGTGGGCTGCGTTAAAGTGACCTTTGCGAAAAATGGAAATACGCATATCTGACTTGCTTAAATGAGGAGTAAATATAACGTGCTCCGAAGCGAAGCGGTGTGTAAAGAAATTGGAAAAAAATTGCCGAAACCTGAAATGAAACAGGATTAACGCTTGCTAAGCCGTACAGTTTTAAGTACGGTTTGTTTCGCGTCAAGGAGCCTAACCAGATAAATCCCTTCAGGCAAATCGGCCACATCGAAACGGCTTTGGTTCCTGGCATCAAACTCCCGCATTTTGTTTCCGACGATACTGTAGATGGCAACCCTGGCCACCTGGGAGGACTCGCTGAGCTGAAAATACGATGTCGTAGGATTCGGGTAGATTCTGATAGAAGGATTACCAAGGTCTCTCACCGAGGTGGTGGTAGTTTCAAAATGCGTCTGCATCGACCCCAGGATATTCAATGGGTCATCAGAGGGATAAAAATGTACGAGAATATCAGCTTCCCCATGGACTCCCGCAGGATTCACGTGGACCTGCAGCTCAAATGAAGTTCCAGGGGCGAGAATGTTGGGGCGATTTGCAGGACAGACTTCAATATGTGGTAGATAGCAATTGTTGAGATCACAAATCCAGGTTGTCCAGTCATGCTCCATGGCTTGCACTGTACGCGACCACATCAGTTCAATGGTATCCGGGGAAGTATTTGTGACTTGAGCATGGATACTGATATCTGGTGAACTGGCAGGTCCTGTACCAGAAGCGATTCCGGGGTCTACGGTAATTGAGTTCTGTGCACTCGCGGCAAGAGCAAAGAAAAGGGCCAGAATATTTAGTAAAATCTTCTTCATAGATAAAATTTCCTGATTCTTAATTTTCGCCGGCAAAATAAGGAGATTTTGGCATTCTACCAGTGTTTAAGGTATCATTAACCAAAATCGAGGGATTGGCGCTTTCGGGATTTTACTCCTTTTATACGTCCAATTACGCTGTAAAAACCGATCTTTCGTCCAGGAATCAGCCGGGATATTCCAGGAATCAGCCGGGATATTACTAATTTCGCCGACTTTTAGGACAAAAGAAATTTTTATCACTTTAAAAATTCAAAATGGTTTAGCATGAAACAGTCTCTTACCCTTATTGCGCTGGTTCTTACTCTCTGTGTGCAGGGCCAGTCGTTTTTTCAAGATTTTGAAGATGGAATCGAGCCTATGACCCTCTATGACGTAGATGGTCTGACCATCCATCAGAATGTCAACTTTTGCACAGATGCCTGGACGGCATTGAATGTGGGATTTGGAAATGGAACGAATGTCGCCGTGAGCACATCATGGTATAATCCCGTGGGAATCGCTGACGACTGGATGGTGACTCCATTGATCCATCTCCCGGATTCTAACCCAATCATAAGATGGGATGCAAAAGCTCAGGATGCGAATTTCAGAGATGGATATTATGTGTATATCTCTACCACAGGCAACACACCGGAAGATTTCTCGGAAGTCGTATTCCAGACCGCTGCCGAAGTAACAAATTGGGTGACTCACGTTGAAAATTTGGATGCTTTTGCTGGTCAGGACGTGTATATCGCGTTCCGGAACAACTCCAACGATAAGTTTCTCCTCTTGATAGACAACATCTTTGTAGGTGTACAAAAGCAGCGGGATGTTTCATTGGTACGCGTAAATGCCAATATTAATTCTGGCACGACACTTGAGGGTTCACGGACTTTGGAAATTACTATTCAGAATTTTGGAATTGAAGCAATTACTTCGCTGCAAGTAACCTGGAACTTCAATGGAGACACAATAACTCAACAACTTCTTGGCATTAATGTGGCCTCCGGCGCTCCGTATACATTTTCTCATAGTACTCCTGTCAATTATATCGTTGGAGAAGGGTATGTACTGAATGTATCTATCGATAGTATAAATGGAAATGCAGATGAACAGCCTGATGACAATATGTATTCCTCTGTTCCGTTCAAGGTATTTCCTCCTGTTCCAAATGTTATCCAAACCTCATCAGATGGCGAGCCAATTAATCTTCATGAGATTCTGGCTTCCGGCAAAGCTGTGATTTTTGATTTTTTCGCTTCATGGTGTGTACCATGTGAAATCTCAACTCCTGCCTTGAATAACCTCTATGTAGCGAATGGATCTGGTGAACAAGATCTTGATGTGATCGGAATTACGGTTGAGCCTACAGATACGGACCCCATCGTAAATGGTTTAACCTGGGGGGCTACATACCCTAATCTGAGTTTTTCCCAGTCGGCTTATGAGTTATATATTCATTTTAACAGCAATCATGGTCTGGGTGCTAATGCGATTCCTTTCTTTGTAATGGTTTGTCCGAACCTGGATGATCTGGCGCATTCTCAGATTGTCACATCGTATGTCGGTGCGACAGATATTGCTAACATCTTCAATAATACCTGGCAACCCGCAATCACTGATTGCATAGAGTCATTGCCGTCGGCGGTGAAAGAGATCCGGGCTCTTGAGTCTTTCTCCATCCTCCCGAATCCTGCCTATGATTACTTGCACATTGATTTTGCGCTCAGTGAGCCTACAGAAATTGCGATGGAGGTTCTCGATGTGGCCGGAAAATCACTCCTGCGTCATCCAGTGAGAACCTTCGCGGCAGGTGAGAATACGGAGCGTATTGATGTGAGCAGTTTTGTAAGTGGAACGTATTTTATACGTCTCACTCATCGGAATGCCGTAAATACTTTGAAGTTCACTGTGGTCCACTGAAAGTGAACAAACTTCGAAAAACGAAAAGGTGAAGCGAGCAATCGTTTCACCTTTTTTTATTGCTTATCGGAAATTTATTTGTCGCATTTGGGAATGACCCTCCCGTTTGATACGTTAGGGCAAGAATCCCAATGCTCCGTTCCTATATCCCGCATCCGAATTCTATATTCTTATTTCGCCTCGGGAATAAATCCCGATGCTCTGATCAGAGATCGCGCTTTGTCATCAGGAGCCATGTAAGCCAGATAAAAATAAGCGCCCATCCACCCGCGACGAGCAACTCGGTCCATTTGACATAATCCTGTACCTCCTGAAAAATATACTTGCCAAATGGCAGATGAATGATGTTGTTGATCGCACGTATCGGAAAGTACCAGGTAGCAAGCTCATACTCATGTTTCATGATCGTCGTGGCAATCGGCTCCATGATAAGTGAATAAAGAATAAAAAGAATGATCGCAAAGCCTGTCCTGCGGATGAGTGTAGAAAGGAACATCGCAAAAGCCAGAAAACAAAATGTCTCAAACGCAAAGGCCGGCACAAACTCAATACTCTGCACAACAAAATCCAGTGACTTGACCGGCGAATACAACATTCCCAGGAATAATCCCAGGATCAACAGTAAGAGGCCTGCTAACAGCGACAAAACAGTCACCATTCCGAGTTTAGATATTACATACTCTGCACGGGATAACCCATCGATCATATTCTGCCGTATCGTGCGCATTGTATATTCCTGACAAATAGAGATCATCACAACAAAGGCAAGGATGTATTTGAACAGGAATGTGATATAAGCCATATTCTGCCAGACATCTACAAAATCAAACAGCGGCAACCCTGTTTCGAAAAATGCTTCGAATGGCCCTTCGCGATTGGCAATCATGTAGTCGATAAAGGATTTGATCGAAAATCCCAATGCGAAATAACAAATGACAAACAGTCCGAGGATGATCCAGAATGGCTTATACCTCCTGAATTTCAGAAATTCAAGCGTCAGCGCTTTAGCGATCATTTTCTTTCAGGATTTCGAGAAATTGTTCTTCGAGATTGGTGTGTACCCGGGCAAGATGAGAAGCAATGATGCCTTTTTCAATTAAATACTGATTCAACGCCTTCGTGGAAAGCTCTTCTCCCTGGATGATGATGACGCCATTCTTACGCTCCATCGTCTTCACAGCTCGATATTCTTTCAAAACGGTATGCAAGGTCTCAGGATCATCGGCATACACTTCGATGCGATGCTTTTGATTCAGCGTGTCTGCAACACCTCCCTGGTACACTTTACTTCCACGCTGCAACACACAGAAATGGGTACACACTTTTTGGACTTCATCCAGCAGGTGACTTGCCAGGATGATCGTTTTCCCCATGGCAGAAATTTCGAGAATCAGACGCCTGACTTCGGCAATGCCCTGCGGGTCCAGACCATTAGTGGGCTCGTCCAGAATCAGGACTTCCGGATCACCAACCATTGCAGTAGCGATTGCGAGACGTTGCTTCATCCCAAGAGAGTAAGTCTTATAGGCATCCTTGCGCCGCTCATAAAGACCTACAAGCCGCATGAGAGCCTCTTCGTCATAGCGACTGACGTCTTTGATATGCGCAGTAATCCTCAGGTTGTCAACTGCGCTGAGAAAGGGATAAAAAATCGGATATTCCAGGATCGCGCCAATGCGTTTTCTCAGTTCATAGTGATCGCCCTCACCAAACCATATATAGGTCCCATCTGTCCGTTTCACCACACCAAGCAACATTGCCAGTGTTGTGGTCTTTCCACTGCCATTAGGGCCCAGGATTCCAAAGACCTGACCGCGATACACTTCAAGGTTGAGCCCGTCAACCGCTACCAGGCGGCCAAAGCGTTTGGTGAGATTTTCTGTCTGGAGTACCGGGGTCATGCGCGAGTTCGTGATCAGTGACCAAATTTCGCCTACTAATTTCGAATTTCTTCCGTGTCCTTGCCACCATTATCCTGACCAACGATCTTACGCAGCTTTGTAAAGTTTACATTTTCCAAAGCCTGGAGGTAGCGCAAATCGAGTTTTCCGTCCATTTCCAGGAGGGCAAAGTCTTCACCCTCGGAAGCTGCCAACACATAATAGGCATCGTCACCTGACTCCCTGGTCATCAGATTGAAAAGTGTGCCCTCTTGTTTCGCACTCACCAGCGTTTCAAACTTCTCAGCCGAAAGGTCATTGATCATGCGTTGATAGCTGGTGGCAGTAACGCCTGCAGATCCGTCTTCAGCAATATAGACGTTGATTTTGCGGATGCCCTTGATGAGTTTGTTGAAATCCGGGTCGCCACTTTCGTTGAGCATACGTAAAGTACTCTGGTAGATAAAAAACTTGCTGAGGTTATCATTCTCCTTCAGGAATTTCTCGACGGCTTTGATTTGCGCAGAACCGGCCAGAGAGATGAAGAGGATGGCAAGAATTGCCGGGATGGCTTTTCCGAGGTGCATGATTTGCTGGTTTTGGCCTCTTTAACGAAATGATAATACCATTAGTTACAGATCATCGATGAAATACTTCAACGGGGTGGTGATGGTCGGGCTGGGAGTACAATCGGGCTGGAAATGAAATCCCAGCCCTCCATTCCTTTATTGCTTCGTTCTGGGCTGGAAATGAATCCGGGACTGGGAATGAAATCCCAGTCCTCCATTCCTTATTACTTCGTTCAGGACTGGGAATGAAATCCCAGCCCTCAAATTTGATACCCGAGACATTATTTTCTCAACCAAGGTCGATCTGGGTATTGTCCCCAATATTGAGACTCTGCCGCATCCCTTTAATCGCCGCATCATGGCCGACAATCGAATGATAGAGTACGGCTTCCTGAATAGAGGTATAGCTCCCGATGATAGAATCCCTGATGATTGCTGAATCAATATTGCTGTCGTTACCGATGGTGACGTGCGGCCCGATAATCGAATTTTTGATCTGACAATTCGCACCGATGGATACCGGGTGGATGATGATGGTATTCTCAGCATCCATCGGAGGCTCTGCATGCGTGTTTTTACGATCCAGCAGGGTTGCATTGGTTTCGAGAAGGATATCCTTCTGTCCGCAATCAAACCAATTGAAGACCTCAAGGGTCGTAAATCGAATACCCTGAGAGATCATTCGCATTAGAGCGTCTGTAAGCTGGAATTCATTGCGTGTTTTGATGCCGTGCTGAATGTGATAATCAATGCTTTCAATCAATACATCGACTTCTTTGATTTTATACAAGCCCACCATGGCAAGGTTCGATTTCGGAATACTCGGCTTTTCTATGACCCGAGAGACAAATCCATCATGATCCAACTCGACAACTCCAAAAAGTCTGGGGTCGGAAACTTTCTTGATTCCAAGGCAGGAGTACGGAGAGTTGAGAAAACTGCTGAGATCGGCATCGACAATGGTATCTCCCAGGTGGATCACAATCTCATCGACACCTTGCAGGCAATGTCTGGCTGTCCAGATTGCATGACCGAGACCCATGCGAGTTTCCTGTTGCACCCATTCCACTGAAATATCCGGATAGCTTTTTTCGACATACAGTTTGATCTTCTCACCAAGATATCCTATGATAAAGACAAAATCACGGACACCCTTTGCAATCAGGTCATCCAGAATAAATGCAATAATGGGTTTGCCAGCCACGGGTATCAGAGGCTTAGGTTGTGTGTATGTGTGAGGGCGCAGATTCGTTCCAGCCCCTGCGACAGGGATGACAGCTTTCATGATAATTGCTCAGCGATAGAGCCGGCGAAGATAGCGTTTAGCTGTTTGCTATTTGCTGCTGGCGGTTGGCAGTTGGCTGCTGGCTGCTCGCTGTTGGCGGTTAGATTTCTCTGCCAGATATTAAGTTAAGGAATAGGCTTATAGGTTAGTAGGCTTATAGGTTAGTAGGCAATGCAATCTCCAATTCCTCACCTCCTGCTGCGTCAGCCCTCAAGGAACGGCGTCAATGTCATTTTGCTGGATGATGTCGTGTCAGGGCTCTATGTATGGCATATCCTGGAAACGGATGGAAAGGTGGTAGGGATGGGGAAGGTGATTGTACAATGAGGG
>DATDQA010000357.1:0-33559 GCA_035292505.1 Saprospiraceae bacterium
AATTTGCCAAGGATGCGCACAAAACCACGCGGAATCACCTCGCCATATTCAAACCAATAGTCAAAAGTGTCACCGAGCAGGTAAATGGCATCCGCATCTTTTGCTGACAGGTCAAGCCAACGGACAATTGCCTGTTCACGCTCCCGGCTGCTTTGCTGTCCATCGGTACCGAGATGAAAATCCGATGCGAAGTAAATCTTACTCATCCGCGATCAAAGAAAAGGAATCCGCTCGCATTGACAGCGCAGAAATTAAGTGAGGAAAAGGCTGTTTTGAGCATTGAACACCTAAAAGGATACTTTTAGAAGCTGTCTAAGGCATGAAACCCAGCTCAGAATGACAAGGATGAGTATTTAAGCTAAATACGACACATCTGTTAAAATAACTCTGCATTAATTGGTGATAACCAGAAGGTAAGTTAGTAATTGAGATTTTGCGCGAACTGCATTTCTCAGAATCTTCTATATCCTGGTCAGTCGAATGAACACTACATTTGGCGCATGAGTTTCGACTGGATCCTCTTCGATGCAGATCACACTTTATTCGATTTCGATCGTTCTGCGGCTGAGTCCCTGGCCGATACAATGCATGCCCATAATATCCCGCATCTCAATGGTCATTGGGAGCTCTACAACAGGATCAATAAGCAATGCTGGACTGCATATGAGAATGGAGAAATCGACCGAGACACAATGCGGATACAGCGTTTTACTTTATTCTTTAAGGAGATTGGTGCCAAGGCAGTAGACATAGAGACATTTGCATCACAATATCTCCTTGGATTGCCGAGCCGGCCTTATTTTATTGATGGTGCTACAGAACTTCTTCACAGACTTCATGGGACGGTCCGTCTTGGAATGATCACAAACGGACTCACCGAAGTACAACGGCCACGGCTTGTATCTTCAGGTATCGACAGGTTCTTTGACGTCATTGTGGTCTCAGGTGAGATTGGCCACATGAAGCCTGAGCGTGCCTATTTCGAGTATACCCATTTACAAATGTCAAGACCAGAAAAGCAAAAGGTGCTGGTTGTCGGGGATAGTCTGAATGCGGATATCAAGGGAGGGTCAGAATTCGGATTCATCACCTGTTGGTTCAATCCTCAATCCGCGCAGAACGATTCGGCCGTCACTCCGGACTATGAGATTGATGCCCTCCATCGTATTCCTTTCATAGTCGGTCTGCATACCGAAAATATCTAATCTCTTTGTGCAACCAGTCACATTTGAATTTGTCTCTTTGAAGGTTTTGATTCCTCATTTCAATCGAAAAATGTCAACCAATGAAAACGTCACATTTGAATGTCCTCCTACTCTTCTGCCTGCCAGTGCTTTCCAATGCTCAATGGGGATCGATTCACGGCGAAGGTGATATTGTAAAACAGGAGATCCAACTCGAAACTCTGAAGGGAGTGAAACTCAGCTTCAGCGGTGATATTATCCTTACCCAAGGCTCGCCACAAAAGATTGTTATGGAAGGCCAGCAGAATATTCTCGACAATATCAAGCGTGAAGTCAGCGAAGGTACCTGGAGAGTCAATTTCGTAAAGGATGTTCGTGACGCAAAGCCAGTCAAAATCTATATCACACTTGCAACCCTTGAAGAAGCAGGTGTGAGCGGGTCAGGAAATATTACAAGTACAAATACATTTCAAAATCTCGGAGATCTTGAAATCGGAGTCTCTGGCTCTGGTGGCGTCGATCTGAGTGTGAATGCCGGTGACATTGAGACCGCCATCAGCGGTTCAGGTGATATCAGGCTCAATGGAAGCGCAAATAGTCTTGAAGCAAGCATTTCCGGCTCCGGAGATATCGATGCGCTTGGATTGAAGACTTCCGATTGCGAAGTCTCTATCAGTGGTTCCGGTGATGTGACAATCTACTGCACTTCAAGTATTGAAACTTCGATTTCAGGCAGCGGCGACGTCCGTTATAAAGGTGATGCCTCAAAAGTAAAAGCGTTTATCAGCGGCTCTGGTGATGTGGATGAAATAGATTAGAAAGCCAGAATGCGAGAAGGCGAGAAGGTGAGAATGTGAGAGTCTGTTCTCACGCTCTCGCTTTCTCACACTCTCACCTTCTTGCAAATTTCAGGTCTTAACTTTTTTCAAAAACTCTTCCTCACTAAGGATCTCGACCGTCCCAAGCCCTTGTGCTTTTTTCAGTTTTGATCCCGCCTTTTCACCAACAACGAGAATATTGAGATTGCCGCTTACTGCGCTGATATTCTTTGCGCCGGCATTTGCAGCAAGCGCTTCAGCCTCCTCTCGTGTCATCTGAGATAATGTACCTGTGAAGAGGATTGTCTTGCCATCGAGCGGACCACCATGTTTGATTTGGGGTGGTTTATCGTCTTTGGTCTGATGCATATTCACACCAAGACCTTCCATGCGCTCAAGTATCCTGATATTTTTCGGTTCACTGAAAAACTCCAATACATTTTTTGCTACAACCGGTCCGATATCAGGAATGTCTGTGAGATTCTCCATCGTCCAATCCTTCAACTCCAAAACATGTTTTACCCGGGCGGCAATTAAAGACGAAGCACGTTTTCCAAGATGATGGATGCTTAGACTATGTAAGAGACGCGAGATAGGATTCTGTTTTGCTTTTTCGATGGACGTCCGAAGTTTATGAGCAGACTTTTCACCGAGACCTTCCAACTCAGCAATGGCATCATAATCCAGATTATAGATATCCGCGATCGAATGCAACCATCCGAGCTCATAGAAGCGAATGATCTGCTTATGTCCGAATCCATCGATGTCCATGGCGTCTTTTGATACATGAAAGATCATGCGCTGCAGGACCTGCGCTTCACAGGAGGCGTTTGGGCAGCGCCAGGCAGCTTCATCTTCTGCGCGTATAAGTTTTGTACCGCAGGAAGGACATTTCTTTGGAAATTTAATCGGAGTTTCCGAACCATCACGGAGATCTGCAAGCGATTTAACAATATAAGGAATCACATCCCCCGCCCGTTCTACAAGAACCTGGTCACCAATACGCAGATCTTTTCCTGTGATGAAATCTTCATTATGCAGTGAAACAGACGACACCGTGACACCTGCGAGCGCTACTGGTGTAAGCTTTGCAACCGGTGTGATCGTTCCTGTCTTTCCGATCTGGTATTCAACATTCAGAAGCTTCGAGGTAGCCTGGCGTGCTTTGAACTTGTACGCTACAGCCCAGCGCGGATGATGACTTGTCGATCCACATTTTTCCTGAAGAGCAAATGAATCCACCTTCACCACCATGCCATCGATTTCATAGGGAAAATCATCACGCTCTTGCTCACAAGTTTCGCAGAACGCGATCACAGCTTCAATATCCTTGCACAGTTTGCGTCCCTTGGTGACAATGCGGAAGCCCAGATCTGCAATAAGATCCATGGACTCATGATGAGAGCGAAAAATGGGTATTGCATCTTTGCCATACTTGTCACGGGCAAAGGCAAGCTGATACATATATGCCTCAATACCCCGCTCGGCAGTTTCAGACGGGTCTTTGGTACGCAGCCCACCAGTAGCACTATTACGGGCATTCGCGAGAAGGATTAGACCCTCTTCCTGTCGCTGTTTGTTCAGCTTATGGAATACGTCCTTCCGGATCACGGCTTCGCCACGCACTTCTGCTTGTTGTATTCCCTTATCGGTAAACGCGACACGCAATGGAATACTCCGCATGGCGCGCGCGTTAGGTGTCATCTCCTCGCCTTCACGGCCGTTGCCACGCGTCGCAGCACGAACCAGGACATCATCTTCATAGAGAAGAGCAATACTTCCTCCATCCAGTTTGGGTTCAACAGAATAAATGATATGCTTCTCGCCTGTGAGTTTCCTTACCTGCTCATCGAATTTGTAAAGGTCGTTCGCATTGTATGAATTGTCAAGTGAAAGCATGGGTACCTTGTGGCGCACTGTTTCAAACTCAGGCGACAGATCGCTGGACACACGCTGAGTAGGGGAGTCCGCTGTCTTGAGTTTAGGATGTTCTGCTTCCAACTCCTGAAGTTGTTTGAAGAGGAGATCATATTCGTAATCACTGATCACAGGGTCATTCTGCACATAGTATTTCCATTCATGATAGGTGATCACCCTTCGCAGATCAGCCGCAACTTCTTTCGGAGCACGTTTATCCTTTCCTGCGAGCAGGCTTTTGGACAGGTCATAGAGCTCTTTCTCTTCACGTTTAGTATACATCAGAGTATTTCTGGATGCGGTGAAAATAGAGGAAACGGCGGATTCAGTACCGGCGACTTTAGTCGCCGAAGCATGCTCGCACATCCTTACTGTCTCGCATTCTCACCGTCTCACCCTCTACCCTTTCACATCTATGTGACAAAGATCACACTCTGGTAAAGCCGGAAATTCGACTTTTGTCCTAAAATATTTTGGGAACGATGGAAAGAGTAAAGCAAATCAGTGATCATATCAGGCAATCAAAGAGAACTATGATTTGACTAAATAAAAACAATGTTACAAAGACTCATAACCGGTTGGACATTTACCAGGGTGGTCTATCTGATTCTTGGAGGTTTCCTTGTCGCTCAATCCATATGGGATAGGCAATGGTTTGGTGTAGCCATTGGGAGTTATTTCGCCGCCATGGGCCTCTTCGCTTTCGGCTGCGCTACAGGAAATTGCTTTGGAGGAAACTGTGAAGTTGATAGACAACATAAACGTTAAACTGATGTTTAGAATTTAACCGCGAAATCAAATCAATAAATGGAAACGACAGAAAAGCAAAAGACCTTTTCAGAGGTCATCCGGACAGAGCCTCTTGTTCTGGTGGATTTCTTCACCGAGTGGTGCGGCCCATGCAAAATGATGAAGCCTATTCTGGAAGAGCTCAAAATACTGATTGGTGATAAAGCCAAAATCATCAAAGTAGACGTAGACAAAAATCGTCTGGCTGCAACGACATATCAGATCATGGGTGTACCCACACTGGCACTGTTTAAAAATGGGAAAATAGTCTGGAGACAATCCGGTGTGATGTCCGCGAGGCAATTGGAAAAAATCATCACGCAACATGCGGCATAGTATGAAAAGTATTCTGCAGATTTTCGTTTCACTACTTCTGATCACTTTCTTTGGATTTAGTATAGGACAATCCCAAACGTCCTCTCAGGCAAGCCTGGCCGTTCAGGAGTTTGCTGAAAAAATCAGAGTATATCCCGATGCGCCGGTCATTGACATCCGTACGTCCGAAGAGTTTGCAAAAGGACACCTGCCGGATGCAAAGAACTTCGATTGGAATGGCGAGAGAATTATGCAGCATCTGGCTACACTGGACAAATCAAAACCGGTATTTATCTATTGCCTGAGCGGAGGAAGAAGTGCTGCAGCCTTAAAGAAGATGCACGCTGAAGGATTCACGCAGGTCTTTGAACTTGCAGGTGGTATTCTGAAATGGCGTTCTGCTGATCTCCCTGAGGTTGCGAGCCCTGGTGGCATAATCTCCGGGATGACGAGAAAGCAGTTCGACGACCTCCTTCAATCCGACAAGTTGGTCCTGATTAATTTTTATGCAGATTGGTGTGCACCCTGTAAAAAGATGAAACCCTACATGGAACAAATCTCTCAGGAAAAGTCAAATGAAGTCGTCGTCATCCGTATCAATGCTGATGAAAATCCAGCGCTCTGTAAAGAATTGAGCGTGGATGCTTTGCCTGTGCTTCGCCTCTATAAAAACCGGACTTTGATATGGACAAAAAACGGCTATGTTAGTAAGGACGAGATCTTAACACATCTCTGAGTTTCGACGGCTGCCAGTTTTGGCAGATAGCTGTTTGCCGATTGACGACCTGAAGACGTGCATGGAAATGATACGATATGAGCCGTAAATATCCGAGTCTGATGCGACGTAAGAATTAGAGGGAGGTCGCTCGGGGACTGAAAGTGAAATTTTGCGCACGGTACCGTTTTTCGGTACTTTTCGCAAAAATCTATTTCAAAATCTCGAGGTGAGGTGGCCGATCGGCCGATCTTATAGGACTTTAAATGGTCGACTAGAATTCCCCTTTGTATTGAATTGCATCCATTCTGCAGAATTCGTCAAAGCTGCCTCGAATACTGAACATTCTTGGAGCTATACTAAAGTTGAACAATCTATATAGATAGTATGACGTACTGTGGCCTTTTGAATAGACGTATTAATTCTTTGTGAAGAAAATAGGTGTCTCTTTACTCAGTTTTGTCGTTTTTACTTCGATGTAGCGATCTGATCCATTATCATTCCTTGAAAGAATGTCAAAGCCTGCACCATCATCATATTGTGCAATCCACTCAACTTTCTCTGCAAATGAATTTTTTCCAATATTGGTCAACCTCCATCTTTCATATTCTACGGCGATCTGTTCTCCTCTAATTCCTAATGCAAGATTACGTTGCTCCTGTTCTAGATAATTTATTTTGATTGGTTTTTTGACGTAAGGACTTTCGTCACGAAAGACCGAAGCCTGTGGGGATGGTGCGTTATCAATAAGGTTGTTATAATTGACCTTTGGCGGATTATCAAGAGAAGCATTTGCAAAGTCAATAAACCTTGGTTCCAGTTGCAATCTTTCTTTAAATAAATAGGCAATTGTTCTTTCTTCTAAGATCTGCTGATAGTTCCACTTGGGTTAGTAATCTCGAATAAAAGGAAGGCCATGTTTAATTAGGACAGCACTAATATTCTGGTGTTTGTACTCAACTGAACCATTTGTCCTATTGTTCAGATATGCCTTCAAACTGTTTCTATGAAAGGATTTATTGATGGCTCACCGTTCAACTCGTCAGCTAACATTGAGAAATAGTCCACGATGATTAAATCTACTTCAGTATGCGACCAATCCTCTGTCATTGACATAGACTATTATTCAGACTGGTATTACGTTAACCTACTCCAACAACTCATCCCCCACAAATTGCTGCTTCCTCAATCTCTTCCCCGTCACTGTAAAAATCGTATGTCGACGGCGCCAACAGCAGGACGAATCTAATGAACCAACTCCTCTATGCTCTATGCCCTCCCGCCTTTGGGCGGGATGTCCGCTACGCTTCCATCTGCTCTATGCTTTTCACCCCAACAACTCATCCCCCACAAACGGCTGCTTCCTCAACCTCTTCCCCGTCGCCGTAAAAATGGCATTACCCACTGCACCGGCAGCAGGTGGAAGAGCGGGCTCACCGAGACCGGTCGGTGACTTGCCGTTGTTGACGAAGTGCATTTCGACAGGCATAGCTTCGGAGATACGGAGCAGGCGAAACTTATCGAAGTTCTGTTGTTCTGCGATGCCTTCTTTAATTGTGAGTTCACCATACATGGCGTGACCTATCCCATCGAGAGTGCCGCCTTCAACCATTGTATTGGCACCGGATTGATTGATGACAATACCGCAGTCAACAGCACAGTGCATCTTCTGCACTTTCGGCTTGCCCTCCTGAACGACCACATCTGCAACGTGCGCGACATACGAGTTGTGAGAATAATAGACACTGAATCCTTGTTTTACGTCATCAGAAGCTCTGCCCCAGTTGGATTTCTCTGCAGCGAGTTTGATGACTTCGATGAAACGTGCAGGTTCATAGATAAGCTCACCGACGGGATTATCCAGTGCGCGTTGCATGAGATCGAGGCGGAATTGTACAGGATCTTTATTCACTTTCAAGGCAACCTCATCGAGAAAACTCTGCTCTGCAAAGGCAAGGAAATTCGTAATCGGCGCACGCCATGCTCCGACGGTGACTTCAGATTGGGCATTATGCGTTTCTGCGAGATAGTTCTCAACCGCAGCAGCGGGGAAGTTGGATTCGCGTACACAACTGCCCTGATTGACACCGACACCGCGGATGTGATATCCCGTGAGATTGCCATGTGCATCAAGGGCTGCCCTGAAAAGGTACTTGCAGGCGGGACGATAAATCCCCCCAGACATATCATCTTCACGTGTGTAGATCAGTTGCACAGGAGCTTTTGCAAGTTGAGAAGTTAAAGCTGCTTCTGTCACAAAGTGACCATAGAGTCTGCGGCCAAATCCTCCTCCCATGCGGGACAAGCCTATCGAGACCTGGGACTCCTGCATGCCGAGTTTTTCAGCTACTGACCTTCGTGTTCCTTCCGGAGTTTGAATAGGACCATATAAGTCTGCACGTTCTGCTGTGACATCGGCGAAGAAATTCATTGGTTCCATCGGATTGTGTGCGAGAAACGGGCATTCGTATACTGCTTCGACGATGGTGGCTGCGTCGTGAAAGGCGCGTTCCGGATCGCCATCCTTACGTAGGGGAGCCTCTGCACTTTTTTGAAGAAACTCACGCATACGGGTATCGAGTGATGTCGTGCTTTCCGCTTCTGTATCACGCGTCCAGGTGATCTTCAGAGCTTTCTTCCCCTGTAGTGCGTGCCAGGTATTGTCTGCAAGGACTACGACATTGTTGTCGAAGGTGATCACATCTTTCACACCGGGTATTGCACGTGCTGCGCTGTCATCTATACTCCCGAGTTTCTGACCGAAGGCAGGCGGATGAGTGAAGGCTCCATAGAGCATGCCTTCGCGTTTTGTATCGATACCATACAGTGGTCTGCCAGTGACAATGTTGTAATTATCCACATTGGGAACAGAAGTACCAATGATCTTGTATTGAGATGGATCTTTGAGTTCTACCTTTTCCGGTACTGGTGTACCTACTGTTGCAGCAGCGAGATCACCATAACTCACAGACTTTCCAGACGCTTTATGATGTACCACTCCTTTTTCTGTTGTGCATTCTGAGGATGGTACATCCCATTGTTTAGCAGCGGTATTGACAAGCATTTGTCTTGCCGTTGCTCCCGCGGTACGCAACGAATCCCAACCCTGCCGGATAGACTGGCTCCCACCTGCTACTTGTCTGGTATAAAGCTCGGTGTTCAGTGGCGCCTGCTCAACGACGACTTTCGTCCAATCCACGTCGAGCTCTTCCGCAACGATCATCGGCATCGACGTCTTTATGCCCTGGCCGATTTCAGGATTTGGCGACATGATAGTGACGATACCATCCGCAGCGATTTTGATAAAGCCGTTGATTGTATTCCATTCGCGTGCTGCATCTGCCAGCAATGTAGCCGATCCATTCACTGGCTTACATGCTGCAAAGAAGTTAAAACCAAAGATGATACCACCGCCTGCTGTAGCAGAAGTACGGATGAAGGATCGCCGATTGTATGTTGTGATTACAGTTTCCATAATCAGTTAAACCTTAAACATAACATTAAACGTTAAACATTAACCCATTTTCTCTGCCGCTAAATGCACAGCCTTACGGATCCGATTATACGTGCAACATCTACAGATATTCCCTGCCATTGCAGTATCGATATCATCATCTGAGGGTTTAGGATTTTTTTCAAGCAATGCCACTGCACTCATGATTTGTCCTGCCTGGCAGTATCCGCATTGTGGTACATCTACTTCCATCCATGCTTGTTGTACCGGATGATCACCATTTTCCGAAAGTCCTTCGATCGTGGTGACCTTTTTGCCTTCTGCAGCAGAGACGGGGACGATACAAGATCGCACCGGATTCCCATCGAGATGGACGGTACAGGATCCGCACAGTGCGACACCGCAACCATATTTAGTACCCACCAGACCAAGTGTGTCACGGAGTACCCACATCAGCGGAGTATCCGGATCGACATCTACAGTGTGTTTCTTTTTGTTGACATGAAGATTGATTGAAGCCATTTAGTAGGAGGATTATTAGATGAATGATAAAGATATGAAGATGACGGCAGAAGCATGCACTGAGCGCAGTCGAAGTGGGCGGAAGGGCAGAAGGGCAGAAAGGAACGCCCTTTGAGCGGTATTTGATGGCAATGAATTATTTCGGATTTAGCATTCTGCCGTTCTGCCTTTTTACCCTTCTGCCATTAATGTATGTTTGTACTGTCAATAAAAGTAGAGCTTATTATGTCCGGATCATTTATCATCGATGGAGTACGAACTCCAGTAGGCAGTTTCAGAGGTGTGTTATCTCCCATACGCACAGATGATCTTGCGGCATTGACAATAAAGGAGTTGATCAAGCGCAATCCACAAATTCCGACGGATGCAATCGATGACGTCATCCTCGGATGTGCAAATCAGGCTGGTGAGGACAATCGCAATGTAACGCGGATGGCACTGCTGCTTGCAGGATTACCCACAAGTGTACCTGGAGAGACAGTAAACAGACTTTGTTCTTCCGGAATGTCTGCTGTGATTCATGCACATCGTGCGATTAAAGCCAATGATGGAGAGCTCTTTATTGCAGGCGGTGTTGAACACATGACCCGTGGTCCATGGGTGATCTCAAAGTCGTCCGTGCCATTTGGCGCTGATGCGGAGATGTACGATTCTTCATTTGGTTGGCGCTTCATCAATCCCCGGATGAAAGAACTGTACGGTACGGAAGCGATGGGGGAGACGGCAGAAAATCTTGTGGATCAATACAAGATCTCAAGGGAAGATCAGGATCGTTTTGCCTATTGGTCGCAGATGAAAGCGACTCGTGCACGTGATACCGCCAGATTCGCTATTGAAATTGTTCCGGTAGAAATTCCTCAGCGCAAAGGAGAACCTGTGATCATTGAGCATGATGAATTCATCAAAGACTTCACGACACTCGAAGGTCTTGCTAAACTCAAACCTGCGTTCCGTGCTCATGGAGGTACAATCACTGCAGGTAATGCATCAGGTTTAAATGATGGCGCTGCGGCTCTGCTGATCGCAAGTGATCAGGCTATCGTAGCGCATGATCTTATGCCGATCGCACAGATGATATCCTCTGGCGTTGTAGGCGTAGAACCGCGCATCATGGGAATCGGTCCGGTCTATGCATCACAAAAAGCATTACACAGAGCCGATCTCACAATGGATGACATGGACATTATTGAGATCAATGAAGCTTTTGCCGCTCAGGTGCTCGCCTGTACACGTACGCTCGGCCTCGACGACAATGATCCCCGCATCAATCCAAATGGTGGTGCCATTGCCATCGGCCATCCGCTCGGCATGTCTGGTGCGCGCCTCATCTTATCCGCCGCTCTTGAACTCCAAAAAAGTATGGCCCGCTATGCACTTGTGACAATGTGTGTTGGGGTGGGGCAGGGGTACGCAGTGGTGTTGGAAAGGGTGTAGTCGGGATGGGCGAGAGAATCCCACCCCGCCAAAGAAAGGAATGTGGGACAGAAGATCTTCAATCCCAATGCGACTAACGCGAATTCATAAAGTCGGGATGGGAATAAAATCCCATCCCTCCAGGTCGCGTAGAACTGAATCTCAATGAATAAACCTTGGAGTATTGGGATTTCATTCCCGATGCGACAAGACGATTCCCGATGCGAAAAAAGATCCCCATGCGATATGATTCGTGGGGGGAAAGAAATCCCATCCCTCCAAAGGATTCATAAAAAGAAAAGAACGAGTATTGGGATTTATTCCCAATGCGATTAATGCGAATTCATAAAGTCGGGATGGGAATTAAATCCCATCCCTGCAGGTCGTGGGTAGAATTGAATTTCGATGGAATAAACCTTGGAGCATTGGGATTATTCCCAATGCGACTAATGCGAATTCTTTCCGAAGCGGAACAAGTGACCGATTTTTCATATGTTCGCTGATAGAGGAATAAACCACTCTGTACATCACGAATATTCATAAGCCAAACTCATGGGCCGCAAGCGTATCTACATACCACATGCTGTGTACCATGTAACGTTCAATACCAAGTTCAGACTTCCCTATTTCAAAGAAGACATCTTTTCTTGCATACTTGGCAATGTTCTGTTCAATGCACAGGAATTGAAAGACTATGTTCTTATTGCTTATAAGATCAATCCAGAACACGTGCATCTTTTGATCAAATGTGGTGACACCATCAATTTGTCTGAAATAGTGCATTGCATCAGAAGAGTGAGTGCAATAAAAATCAATCAGGTAATTACAAAAGGCACTGAAGATGAGAGATTGAAGCTCTTATGGAATGAATACATGCTTGTTTATGCAAGAGGATTTTGGTTAAAGTATGGATCTCCATCAAGTTTTCCATTCCCGTTGTTTAAATGGCAGGGTGGTTTTGATGATGTCATTATGCGTACTCGACAACAATTGATAACGGTTAAGCACTATATCAGGAATCAGGCCTCTCATCACGAGCTCGCAGAAAATATTCATCTTTTCGTGAGGACAACAGAACCTGATGGAATTGTCTACCCAAACCTGAAGATATAGGAGCAATAATGGAGAGTCGGGATTTCATTCCTGACGCGACTAACGCAAATTCATAAAGTCGGAATGGGAATAAAATCCCATCCCTCCAGGTCGTGCGTAGAATTGAATTTCGATGGAATAAACCCTGGAGCATTGGGATTTATTCCCGACGCGACTAACGCAAATTCATAAAGTCGGGATAGGAATAAAATCCTATCCCTCCAGGTTCGTGCTTAGAATTCAATCTCGATGGAATAAAACCCTGGAGCATTGGGATTTATTCCCGACGCGACTAACGCAAATTCATAAGGTCGGGATAGGAATAAAATCCTATCCCTCCAGGTTCGTGCGTATAATTGAATCTCAATGAATAAACCTTGGAGTATTGGGATTTATTCCCAATGCGCCTAATGCGAATTCATAAAGTCGGGATGGGAATAAAATCCCATCCCTCCTGATCGTGCGTAGAATTCAATCTCGATGGAATAAACCCTGGAGCATTGGGATTTATTCCCAATGCGCCTAATGCGAATTTATAAAGTCGGGATGGGAATAAAATCCCATCTCTCCAGGTCCTGCTTTGGAATTGAATCTTGATAAAATAACCTGGAGCCATGGGATGTATTCCTGTGGCGACAAAAATTTCACAATGCTCATTTTCATTCCCGACGCGAACTAAACTCGCCTATCCTCTCCACCACCTTCTCCTTCCCCAACAACTCAAGCATCTGATACACATCCGGTCCCGAAGGTGATCCCGATATCGCAGTGCGCAACATCTGCAGGACATTCCCCATTTTCAGTCCATTCGATTTCACATAGGGAGTGATGATCTCACGCAGACGATCTGCGGTAAAGCTTTCTTCTGCAGACAGGGATTGAGCAAGTGTTTGAAAATGACCTGCGAGTTCGGGGCTCCACATTTTGTGTATTGCTTCTGTGTCATATTCGCCGATGTCACCAAAGAGATAGGCCGTGGTCTTGATCAGATCATGAACGACCTTGATACGTTCGCGATACACGCTACACACTTTTGTCAGGTAACCATGATCGACATGCACTCCCGTCTCGTTGAGCATCGGAGAGATCAGAGTAGCAATCCGCTCCGGATCAGTTGTAAGTATATACTGTTGATTAAACCACAATGCTTTATCAAAATCAAAACGCGCTCCTGACTTCGAGACATGTTCAAGTGAAAATACTTGTGCAAGGCCGTCAACATTGAAAATCTCCTGTTCTGTCCCCGGATTCCATCCAAGGAGTGCAAGAAAATTGACCAGCGCTTCTGGTAAGAATCCAAACTCACGAAAACCCTGAAAAAATTCTCCTGAAGGATCCTGCCAATCCAATGGAAATACCGGAAAGCCAAATTGTGATCCGTCACGCTTGCTAAGTTTGCCCTGTCCCGAAGGTTTCAGAATAAGAGGTAAGTGTGAAAACTTTGGCATCATCTCCGTCCAGCCGAATGCCATATATAAGAGTACATGATGCGCTGTACTGGACAGCCATTCTTCTCCCCGGATCACATGCGTGATCTCCATGAGATGATCATCGACCACATTCGCAAGATGATATGTCGGCATTCCATCCGCTTTGATCAATACTTTATCATCGAGTTCGGAAGTGTTAAAATTGACCTGGCCACGAATGATGTCTTCAAAACCAATCACCTGGTCATGCGGTACTTTGAGGCGAATAGTATATGGAGTGTCTTTGGACAAGAGTTCTTTTGTGCGTTCTTCACCGATTGACACACTGTTTCGCATGAGCATCCGGATATGGGCGTCATACTTAGTTGCTGTTTCTCCCGCAGCTTCATGCTCGGCGCGCATACCTTCAAGCTCTTCTGGTGTATCGAAGGCATAATAAGCCTTTCCACTTTCGATGAGTTCAAGAGCATACTTGTGGTAGATCTTTTTTCGATCACTTTGTCGATATGGTCCATACTTACCTCCTTTACGTGGCCCCTCATCAGGAATTAAACCTAACCATTCAAGGGAATCCTGGATATATTCCTCCGCTCCGTGGACATAACGCACCTGGTCTGTATCCTCGATCCGCAGGATAAATGTGCCACCATGTTTTTTTGCAAAGAGATAGTTAAAGAGCGCTGTCCTGGCACCGCCAATATGCAATGGACCAGTTGGACTAGGAGCAAAACGCACACGTACAGACATCATGTTGGGTATTTATTGTTCTCTCAAATAAACGCTTCCTGGCAGTAATAACTGGCATATTCCTGTAGATTTGCGCACTTTTTAGGGAAATGGTTGGCAACAGAACGCCCCGTCATACGTTTACTCCAAGACATTTGGCAACATAGCCAGCAAAGATAGTCCGTGAACAATATCAAAGCTCTTAGTTCATGTACCTGATCCGAACACCCGCAATTGTCCAGCATCTCTTCCCCAGTTTTATCTGGCGCAATGAGACTTTGGACAACCAACTCTACCTCACCTTTGACGATGGTCCCGTCCCGCAGGTCACTCCCTGGGTATTGGATCAATTGAAGGAATATGAAGCGCATGCGACATTTTTCTGTGTCGGTGAAAATGTGCAGAAATACCCGGAGATCTATCACCGCATTCAATATGAAGGACATGCAGTAGGGAATCATACCCACAACCACATTTCGGGTTGGGCACATGATCCTAAAGCCTACATGGACAATGTCTCGACATGCTCAGAACTTGTGGAGAGCAACTTGTTCAGGCCACCATATGGTCGTCTTGGTAGAAGGCAAGCGCGCTCACTCATGGGTCATCAATATCGCATTGTGATGTGGGATGTCCTGAGTGGAGATTTCGATCGTGATTTAGATCCTGAACAATGCTATCACAATGTCATCGACAATGCACGTCCCGGATCGATTATTGTATTCCATGATAGCATCAAAGCAGAACTCAATCTCCGTTGGGCCTTGCCGAAAGTGCTGGAATTTTATACGCAAAAGGGATATCACTTCAACTCTCTGCATGCACAGTATGTAGAACAGAGACTCAGGAAAACCGCCTGATCTACAATCCCCACGTGATTTGTCTCATCACAAACGGGCTCACACAGTCATAATATCTTTCTCCTTTGCGCCAATTGACTTATCCACCTGATCGCTGAAGTTGTGCATGAGCTTATCAATCTCTGCCTCCAGCCGTTTGCCCGCATCCTCAGGAAATCCATTCTTCACCTCTTTTTTCAACACATCCAGGAGTTTATGGCGCGCCGTACGCAGGCTGACTTTGGCTTCCTCACCCAGATGTTTTGCCTGTTTCACGAGATCCCTTCGTCGCTCTTCTGTCAGCGCCGGAACATTGATACGGATGAGATCTCCATCATTCATCGGCGTAAGACCAATGTTCGCAGCGAAAATGGCCTGCTCGATGACCGGGAGCAATGATTTTTCCCATGGCTGAATAGTCAGTGTCTTCGCATCAGAGGTTGAGACACTGGACACCTGGTTTAAAGGAGTCGGGTTGCCATAGTATTCAACCTTTATGCTGCTGAGCATTGCCGGTGATGCTTTACCGGTCCTGATATTATTCAATTCTTTGTGCAGATGCTCCAGGGCTTTATCCATGATTTCTTTTCCCTGTTGCATCTGCCGTTGCATATCTTCTGCCATCTGTCTGGAGTTTATTAAGTCAAGTTGTTTGACAAAATTAATGATCTCTTATGCTGAGACCATTTATTACATCTTCTAGTTGCGTGAACCGAGGTAGCTCAAGACAAGGTAGACAAGCATCGCCAGCGCTGAAAGTGCGGCTACCACATATGTCAATGCTGCCCATTTCAGTGAATCTTTTGCGCCGTCGTACTCGGTACTTGTTCGGGTCACACCGCTATTGTCAAGCCAAACAAGTGCCCTGCGGCTGGCGTCAAATTCTACAGGTAGCGTCACGACGCTGAAAAGAGTCGTAACGGCGAACGCGATAATCACAACAAGCATCAGTTGAGGAACCGAACCCAACAAAAACAATGCAAGTAAGAATAAATATTGTTGAGCAAATGCAGCCACTTTCACCACCGGAACCATCATGGATCGAAACTGCAACAAGCTGTACTGCGTGGCATGTTGCACTGCGTGTCCACACTCATGAGCCGCAACAGATGCAGCCGCGACATTGCGTCCCTGGTATACAGCCGGACTGAGAGTCACGGTTTTTGTTGCAGGATTGTAGTGATCCGTCAGGAAGCCTTGTCCCTGCACAATCTGGACATCGAGCACTCCGTAATGCTGAAGCATGTTGCGTGCCACTTCATTCCCATTCAACCCGGTCTGCAAAGCAACCCTGCTATATTTCTGAAATTTACCTCGCAACTTACCCTGAACTACCAATCCAACCAGGGCAAAAAAGCCAAGAACAACGAATAGTAACATAGACGAAATTGATTTTTTTGGTTAAACGCTAATGTAAATGAAAATACGCAGAAAAAGTTTCGACCACGGCACGCCTCATCCTTATGAAATCATTGTAAAACCGGTGTACGGCTGAAGCACCAGGGGAATCCTGATCCCATCCTGAGTCTGATTGTTTTCCAGGAGAGCAGCGACAATCCGGGCAAGTGCAAGGGCGCTTCCATTGAGTGTATGTACCAGTCGGTTCTTTCCCTTGCTATTCTTGAACCTTAACTGCATCCGGTTGCTTTGAAAGGTCTCAAAGTTTGACACAGAGCTCACCTCAAGCCATTTTCCCTGGGCTGCAGAAAACACTTCAAAGTCATAGGTGAGTGCCGAGGTAAATCCCATGTCACCACCACAGAGCTTCAATATTCTGTATGGTAATTCCAATGCATTCAGTAAGGTAGACACGTGGTCTACCATCTCCTGTAAGGTATCATATGAAGTGTCCGGATGGGCGAGTTGCACGATCTCCACCTTATCAAACTGATGGACACGGTTTAAACCTTTGACATCAGAACCATAGGACCCTGCCTCTCGTCGAAAGCAGGGAGTATAGCTACAGAGTTTGATCGGGAGATCGGATTCTGCGACAATTTCGTCCCGATAGAGATTCGTCACGGGAACTTCAGCGGTGGGGATCAGGTACAAGCCATCCCGCTCTGCGAAATACATCTGACCCTCCTTATCAGGCAGTTGGCCGGTACCACGGGCAGTATCCGCATTCACGAGTAACGGGGGCATGATCTCTTCGAAACCAGCAGCAATTGCGCGGTCAAGAAAAAAACTGATGAGCGCACGTTCAAGTTTTGCGCCCTTCCCTCTGAAGACGACAAATCCGGAACCAGTGATCTTAACGCCGAGTTTGAAGTCGATAAGGTTGTATTTTGTTGCCAGATCCCAATGCGGCAACGCACTGTCATAGAGTGTCGGTAATGCCCCATGCCAGGCACGTGCGATTTCGTTGTCCTCTGCCGATTTTCCTGCTGTAACACTCTCATGAGGAATATTCGGAACGGTGATGAGCAGGTCTTCGAGTTCTGCCCTTACTTTTTCCGATTGGATTTGCAGCTCGTCGACGTTGATTTTAAGCTCAGTGACCCGATACTTTACCTGTTCAGCTTCCTCTTGTTTCCTCTCGCGGATCAGATCGCCGATCCGTTTTGAGAGGGTATTGCGCTCCGCAAGGAGGATGTCAGACTTTGCCTGTAAGGTCTTCCGCTGGTCATCCAGGTCGAGGATGCGATCTATAATTCCAAGTGCTGCGGTATCCCAGTTTCTCTTGCGTAACCCAGCGGTAATACGAGACTTATTGACCCGTATCTCATTCAGTTCCAACATAATGCAATTAATTTAGGCGGACCACGTTTGTATGCTGAGGTCTACAATCAGGGCTGGAAATTTTTGCGAAGATATCGCTTGGTACCAAAAAATAATGTATTTTTACCGCGCATTTCAGCACACCCGAAGGTTTTTCAATCACTTTATACAATCTCTTCCCGGATCTATCTTTTAGAGTTACGGGCAAGCGGTGTGCCAGGGAAGCAAGACCAATTCAATAAAATCCTTCCGAGCAAAGCTCGAAACTATAGGATCAAAGATCAATAGCGATTTCACAGACGCATTTACATTTTACTTTAAACTCTCGCTTACATGTACGACATTCTTCAATTGAATGACATGCTCGTTCCCGAGCTGAAGGATCTGGCCGAGCAACTCGGCATTTCCGGATTCAAAAAACTCACAAAACAAGACCTCATTTACCAGATTCTCGATCAGCAAGCTGTCGGCGGAGACAAGCTGCCTAAAAAGTCCGAAGCTCCAAGAGCGAAGGCTGACTCCCCGAAAACTGTGGAGGTTTCCGGGCCGGTAGAAAAAGAGGAACTAATCGCCGCAACTGTGTCGGAAGAAGCTGCTCCCGAGCAGAAGTATAAACATCCTCGTCACGATCGCAGGCGCGACCACGATAACAACAGGAAACAAAGGGAACAGTCAGAGACCAGGGTAGCAGGAGATCTTGTCGAGAATGGTACTGTTCTCCCTGCACCGCAACAGCAGTCAGAACGACCTGCACCACGGCAGGAAGAAAGACCCAGGCCAATACTGAACATCGACATCGAAGGAATTATTGAAGGTGAAGGAGTCCTTGAAATGATGCCGGATGGCTATGGCTTTCTGCGTTCCTCAGATTATATGTATCTCTCATCTCCGGATGATATTTACGTGTCACCCTCACAAATAAAATTGTTTGGACTGAAGACAGGGGATACCGTGCAAGGCGCAATCCGGCCTCCGAAAGAAGGAGAAAAGTATTTTGCTTTGCTCCGTGTATCGATGATCAATGGCTTCGAGCCTGATCAGGTAAGAGACCGGATCCCATTTGATTACCTCACACCACTTTTTCCTCGCGAAAAATTCAAACTCACTTCTCATCCCGCAGGTAAGGACTATGGAAATAGGATGATCGACCTGTTTTGTCCAATTGGAAAAGGTCAGCGTGGTTTGATCGTGGCACAACCGAAAACCGGTAAGACATACCTTCTGAAGGATATTGCAAATGCCATCGCAGCTAATCACCCCGAGTGTTATCTTATCGTATTACTTATCGACGAGCGTCCTGAGGAGGTCACTGATATGCAACGAAGTGTACATGCCGAGGTGATCGCGTCTACCTTTGATGAAGCAGCAAACAATCACGTGCGCGTCGCAGATATCGTTCTCGAAAAAGCAAAACGACTGGTAGAATGTGGTCATGATGTGGTCATCATGTTGGATTCCATCACTCGTCTTGCGCGTGCCTATAATACTGTCGCTCCTGCAAGTGGCAAAGTACTCTCAGGTGGTGTAGAAGCAAATGCACTCCACAAACCAAAACAGTTTTTTGGTGCCGCAAGGAAAATTGAAAAAGGTGGTTCGCTGACCATCCTTGCAACTGCGCTCACTGAAACAGGGTCCAAAATGGATGATGTCATCTTTGAAGAATTCAAGGGTACAGGGAATATGGAATTGTCGCTGGACCGCGGGCTTGCTAATAAACGCCTCTATCCTGCCATCAATCTTGTACGTACAAGTACACGTCGTGAAGAATTGCTGTTGGATGAAAATACCCTGCAACGCATGTTTATCCTTCGCAATCATCTCGGCGATATGAAACCTGATGAAGCTATGGAATTCCTCCGTAAACATATGTTGCATACAAAGAATAATGATGAGTTTCTGGTGTCTATGAATGGATAAAGCCTGCGAGTGGCTTATCTCTATTTACTGAGAACAATAAAACAGATTACAACCAATGAAACGTACATATCAACCATCACGCAGAAAACGCGCTAACAAACACGGCTTTAGGACGAGAATGAGTACTAAAGCTGGACGAAAAGTTCTTTCGAGGAGAAGAGCACGTGGACGTGTGAAACTCTCTGTGTCGGACGAATCACGCCTGAAATGACGGTACTTCCCTGCATTATAAGCTGATATAATGCCGGACGCCAGACTGAGAAAGGAAGAACGGCTTAAAAGCAGGAAGCAACTCAATGCTCTCTTCGCTGGTGGTCGGTCAATACGGGTATTCCCGATCCGCTTCTTTTCAATGACCATTGAAGATGACAGCCAATATCCGGTTCGTGTGGCTTTCGGTGTTTCACGGAGACTCTGGAAACGTGCAGTAGATCGAAATCTCCTGAAGCGACGGATGCGTGAAGCGTACCGGCTTCAAAAACACCTGGTATATGCCTCAGTTCTTCCAGCCGGCAGACAGCTCCTGCTTTCTTGTATGTATACTGCTGATATGATCTGTTCGTTTGAGCAGATAAAATCCGCAATGGGCAAGGGATTAGAACGTCTTGCTGCACAAATAGCACAACCTCAGTAGTGAAGAATCTTGTTCTCATAGCTATCACCCTGTGTCTGACGGCTAGTATACATGCTCAGATATATCTGCAACTTGAGAAAGCCGGGACATTGAAAACAATCCGCTACAGTGAGGGCGACGTCCTCATATTCCGTCTGAAGAATGATGATAAAGGTTGGTATGAACGTATCATACTCTCCCTCGATGTCAAAAGAAACAGACTCATCTTTCCTGATGTGGTAATACCAATCGATTCAATAGAGGCAATTCGACTGGAGCGTAAAGCTGTTGCAGCCCAAATCATTGGAACTGCTCTTCAAGCGGGGGGTATCAATCTGATGTTGTTTACAGGGTATGATGCGATATTTCATGATCGGGATGTGGATTGGACATCAATGGGCAGTGGATTCCTGAATATTGCGATAGGCACAGTGTTGAAAAGAATTTTTCGTCATGCCGTGTTTCGTATCAGTACACGAAAACGTTTGAGACTCCTCGATCTCAATTTTGAAGAGCCGATCAGGACCTAATACACTACAAGACACCTGTCTTGTGGAGAATGTTCAACTGAGGTCCGTAAGCTGATGCAATATTTTCTTTCGTGAATGTAGAAGCAGTGGAACCAAATGCAACCAGGCGTTGATTGAGCATGATAACCTGATTAAAGTACTGTTCCACTGAAGTTAAGTCATGATGAACGACTAACATCGTTTTTCCTTCCGCAGCCAGTTGCTTGAGAATAGAGATAATTTTTTGCTCTGTAGTGATGTCCACTCCGACAAACGGTTCATCAAGCAGAAAAATATCAGAGCCCTGACAAAGAGCTCTGGCAATAAAGACACGTTGTTGTTGCCCTCCGGAGAGTTCCCCAATCTGCCGACGTTCGAGTTCCATAATACCAAGAGCCTTTAGTGCCTCTCTTGCTATCGTATGATCATGTTTGTCAAGACGTTGGTACCAATGTTTGCGTGGATATCTTCCCATGAGCACAATGTCTATGACAGTCGCTGGAAACTGCCAGTCTACATCGTCCCGCTGAGGGATGTAAGCGATGAATTGCCTGCCTTCCTCCACCGACTTACCGAAAATCTCGACTTTGCCTGCGTTGACATCGATGAGACCAAGTAGTGCTTTGAAAAGTGTGGACTTTCCCGCGCCATTTGGACCGATCACTCCTACAACAGAACCACCTGGGATTTCTGCATAAATATTTGAAAGCACACGCTTTCTATCGTACGAAACAGACAGACCTGCGATACGAATCGGAAGCTGATTTTCTATATTCATTTCCGGATCATACGGAGTGCGAAAAATACAACAGTAAGGACAATAGGTGCAAGTAACAAAAACCAAAGCCATATACGGCTACCGGAGGCATTGGCTTCGTTCATTTCCTCTCCCCGATCTCTGCTTAGTCCTTCATAGATTGTATCCGAATTATGCCGGAGCATCTCGATGTAGGTCGGAGCAGGTCCGTCCTTATCACTCAATGAATCGGAGTATAACTTGCCACCGATACCGATATGATTATCATGTGCAATCTGTTCAAGCATTTTAGGATTGATTGTACTTTCAACAAAGACAACAGGGACTTCCGAAGAACGGATCACCTCATTAAGCCTTCTGATATCGGCAGTTTGAACGTCCGCATCAGTGGATGTGCCAAGAATAGATTCGAGGCGTAGTCCATAGCGCTTACCATAATAATGAAATGAATCATGGGAGGTGATGAGAATGCGTTTGTTTTCCGAAATCGACTGAATGCGCTGAAAAATATAATGGTCCAGTTTTTCAAGTTCAGCTTTATATTTCTCAAAGTTTCCACGAAAATTCTCAGCACCTCCGGGGAGGAGTTGAGTCATTGCTTCAGAAATATTCTTCGCATAGATAATACCATTTGAGGCTTCCATCCATGCATGCGGATCAGTAGCATTCGCATGCAGTGTACTCGCTATTGGAGTGATACCTTCCGTGACTGTCACCACGGGTGCTTTTGTGCCTGAATTATCGATCAGTTTTGATATCCATCCCTCAAAGGTGAGTCCGTTTTTGAGAATCAGGTTGGCATTGCTGCATAATTGAGCATCGCTGGGAGTAGGCTCATATATATGTGGATCACCACCGATTGGCACAATCATTTGATATGAGAAGAATTCCCCACCGATATGCATGGCGATATCCTGTATCATGGATGCGGTAGAAACGACAAGTGGTTTTGGCTGCGCATTGCCTTGCACGATCAGCAGGCATAAGAGAGAACTCAAATACAATTTCATTTCATCACAGGTTTGGGTTTTACCAGAATATTGCGGGCGACTTTACCGCTTATCGTACGAAGCTCACCATCGATATCTACACGCATACTGTCATCATACGAGAACCGTTCGCGTACACAGATCTCTTTATGAATCGCAACTCCAATTTCATCCAGGTGATTGAGGAATGGTGAACTATGTTCACGCACACCCACTACAACTGCCAGCGTTTCCGGTAAAAGATCCGTCAATGGGACCTGCTGCCGGAGCGTAAACTTGCCTTCTGCATTCGGGATAGGGTCACCATGAGGATCAAATTTTGGACTTCCCAGGAACGTATCGAGACGATCAGTGAGTTCAGGAGATTCCACGTGTTCCAATTCTTCTGCAAGATCATGGACTTCATTCCAGGCAAAACCGAGTTTTTCAACAAGTAAAACTTCCCAAAGGCGATGGCGTCTTAATAACTGAATGGCAAGGTTGCGTCCTGTCTCGGTAAGCGAGACACCGCGGTATTTCTCATAATCTACCAGGTGTTTATCGGATAAACGCTGAATCATATCCGTTACGGACGCTGCACTCGTATGCATCTCCTGAGCAATTGCATTTGTCGGAACTGTCGCGCTTTCCCGATCATGCTTGGGTTTTGCCATCTCGCTGAGTTTATAAATGGCTTTGAGATAATTTTCTTCGGCACGAGTACTCATGGAAGCCAAAGATAATCTATTTAGCCAATCCTAAAAATATACTTAGGTCAATCTTTATGATTTTTTACAAGTACTAATAATTTTCGTCCTGGCGAATCGTGAATTTAACATTCACTGTTGATTATCAATGTGTTGGTAGGGGGAACGACTTACATCTTTCAAAGAGATGTAAGCTCCGAATTTACGGCACTTTTTTTTAAATCGTTATAGATCAACCACTTCTCCAAGCTTTGGGAGAGATATTCCTTTGAAGCCCTCACTCTCCAAAAAGTCTTTATAGATGGCCTGTCTGTCTGGTTCTCCATGTACCAGGAATATTTCGCGGGCAGTTGTTTTTTGGTTCGAGAGTACGTCGCACATTTCAAGACGGTCACCATGCGCTGAGAAGGAATCCATCACGTAGATATCGGCCCTGACGTCCTTCCAATCCCCAAAAATCTTCAGCGCCCTGGCACCATTTTTTAACTGACCTCCCGGGGACTCCGGAGTGCAGTACCCGACGATGAGAAATGAATTGCGTTTGTCCTCAATATTATTGTACAAGTGATGGCGGACCCTGCCAAATTCGATCATACCGGATGAACTGATGATGATCGAAGGTTCTTTCGACGTATTCAGCGCTTTACTTTCATCTACGCTACGTACATAATGTAGTGATTTCCAACCGAAGGGATTGGGATCTACCTGTAAATATCGATTGAGTTCATCATCAAAACACTCCGGATGATTACGGAATACTTCGGTTGCATCTACAGCTAATGGGCTATCCACATAAACAGGAATTCTTGGCAGACGTCCGGACGACTCCAATCTGTCAAGAAGATATACGAGTTCCTGTGTACGTCCGATACTGAAAGCAGGAATGATCAATTTGCCACCTTTCATGAGGCAAGTGTTTTTGATGATGGTGAGAAAGCGCTCGTACTCTGCAGGGCCGGCTTCGTGCACTTTATCACCATAAGTAGATTCTGTGATCAGAATATCGGCGGGAAGCATTTGTTGAGGGTCACGCAGAATAGGTCTGTGTGGTCTTCCAATATCCCCGCTGAAAGCGACCCGTTTTACTGCGCCATTCTCTTTGATCTCGAGATTTACACTTGCACTGCCGAGAATATGACCAGAATCTTTGTAGAGTATACGCACACCAGGGAGGATATCAAACCAGGTGTCATAATTAATACTCACAAACAATGTCATTGTCTGATTGACATCTTCTGCAACGTAAAGAGGGTGACGGAGTTTATCCCATTTGTCTTTCGTACGTTTCTTAATCAGTCTTGTGTTATAGTAGTCGACATCACGCTCCTGGATATACGCACTGTCCATCAGCATGATGGCACTGAGGCTGCGTGTGGCATGCGTGGAGATGATCTTTCCTTTGAATCCGTCTTTTACCAATTGCGGGACACGGCCGGTATGATCAATGTGCGCATGTGAGAGGACGAGATAGTTTATTTCACGTGGATCAAAATGCCAGTGGTTATTCAGATCCCATGTTTCTTTGCCGACACCCTGGAAGAGGCCGCAGTCGAGCAAAATCTTTTCACCAGTTTGTAAGATGACCAGATGCGCACTCCCAGTGACAGTACCCGCGGCACCACAAAACTTAATCCTCATATGCTCTTATTTAGTATTTAGCTATGGTGGTTAAAGTAGAAAAATGCGCGAGAAGAAGTTCGGTGCTTCGGTTCGGGATTATCATCAGAGGGAGATTGAAAATTTGACAATTCAGAGTGCCACCATCTCACTCTTCCTCGTCCCGATATCCTTTTGCGGCCCTTATCGCGAAAAGCACCGCTGCCACATGTTTGCACACCGGACCCCGATCATGCGGACAATCGCAATACCATTCTATCGGTTGTTCAATTCCCATGATCGTCACATGATATGTTTCCTGACCTTCAACCTCCGCAGTCCATCCGTCCGGAGTCTCGATGAGTTGCTGTACGGCACCCCCTCTGAAGTACTCCTGTCCCCGCTGCAGTATCAGCGCATGGACTTCTTCGGCAAATGTGTCGTAATGCATCGACTTTTAGTTGAAGATTACCACTTTCTGTTGGTAATATTTGTCGCCCTGGCTTGCGTGCACGATATAGACACCAGAAGACAGCAAAGAAATATTGATTGAGGGTTGAAGTGGTTCCGCAATGCGAAGGACTGTCGTGCCAGAAATATCAGTAATTCTCAATTCAGTGCTATGTTCCATGAATGCAGAAGCGACCTTCAATACACCAGAGGCCGGATTTGGACTGACAATAGTCATGTCCTGTGTCCTGTATCTCGGATTTGTTGCACTTGGAATGACAAATGAGTCGAAGAATGCAATACTCGCTTCGATTGCGGGTGTTGCACAACCACTATGACTTAACATTCCAAAATTCACACTGGCGATATCTGTTGCTCCGTTTATCCGCATTACAGAATCTGCTACGATAGAGTTCTGATAAGGTACCTGTTCATCAGAAGTACAATAATATAACCGCGTTGGAGCCTGGGGAGTCCAATCATAAAGATCATTGTCGCGTAGTGCAACCCGAAATGGGTGATTTTCATTTCCAATGATCGCCTGTAATACGGAATCCTTGAACATGGTTTTTGGCCGACACGTACCAAAACCAAGCTCTTCGTAAATCTGAAATACGAGTGCGAAATTCATCGACGTTGTCGTAGTCACATGATTCCTGAAATTCTCGATAATGGGTATGTAAGCCGGTTTGAAAAAATCGCTCAACTCGCTATAAAAATTCCCATAGGCTTCCTGATATGCGAGTGTAATATAGGCGATATAGGCAGGTGAGTAATAAATCTCATCGCTGATTATTCTGTCATACATCACGCCGGAGAGGCTGTATGGACCAGACATCGGAGTAGACGCCGTCACAGGATACACAAGACTCCAGTTGTCTTCAAGTTCCTTTTGAATTGCCGCCGCGGCATGTCCACCTTGTGAATATCCTGATACAAACAAATCACCGATCCAGCCTTCACCCGTCATGACTTCTATCCACTCTGTGACAGCAAATAACAAATCAAGAGCAGCTGACGCTTGTGACTTGGCATGGACATACGGGTGGAAGCCTACATGATCACCTAGCCCGAGATAATCTGCTGCTATCGTTACGTAACCCATAGCACCATAGGCGAAGGCTTCATTACTGCCGGCTGCAAGACGAGAGGGTACATCCATGGGTCCATTTGTAGTGCCATGCTGATAGATTACCATCGGGAGGGCGTCATTGAGTGAGATCTCGGGAAGCACCAATAAACCGGAAGCGGTATCGGTAAGTCCATGTACATCAGATGTCATGTAAGTGATCTTAAATAAAGACACTCCTGTGCGCACGGGCTGGTTTAATTCCAGCTCCAGCTCTGCTATTGATCGCATTCCAAGTGACTGGGACGACACCAGATATTGGCTGTACAAATTCGAGCCACCTCCGACAACAATTAAGAGTATAACGGCTGGTAGTTTGGGCAAGAAATCCCTCATGCTCGTTGAAGATTATTACTCATTAAACAGAATCCTGCTGAAACATACTTGGGTAAAATTAACCTAATTCAATTTTCCTATGAGTATCTTTTCCGCGCCAAACACACAGATGATTAAAGTCCAGGGATTTCCTCCGGTATTGATATTGTTACTGGTGTTCTGTTTACTCCATGCAGATGTCCATGCACAGCCTTTTGTGGTAAACGGAAGTGCCTCAGAATTATCGGGGAACTGCTACCTGCTCACAGCTGATCAGGGGGGGCTGGCTGGTTCTATGTTCTCTCAAAATTCAATCAATCTAAGTCAGCCATTTTCCTTCTCCGCAGTATTGCATTTTGGCTGTAAAGATGCGAATGGAGCGGATGGAATTGTATTCATACTTGCCACATCGAATACTGCGCTCGGCGGGAGTGGGGGCTACATAGGATATGAAGGGATTACACCGTCTATAGCTGTCGAATATGATGACTATCAAAACGGTTGGGGTGATCCTGCCTCCGATCACATGGCGGTAATCTCGAATGGCAGCGTGGACCATAATGCACCTACCAATCTCGTTGGCCCTTTCGACATCACTGAAGTCGAGGATTGTGTTGACCATTGTTTTTCATTTGACTGGAATCCCGTGACTCAGACTTTTACTGCAATCCTGGATACAGAGGTCATCATATATACGGGAGATATCATAAATACTATTTTCAACGCGAATCCAAATGTATACTATGGATTTTCTGCTGGCACAGGGTCCCTGTCTAATATACATAGGGTTTGCGTAGGACCGCCCGAGCTGGTACCAATGGAAGATGTCACGATCTGTGAAGGAGAGACTGTGCAACTCGAGGCAGACGAAAATGGTTTTGCCTGGACATGGGAATTTGATCCAACCCTCTCAGATCTCAATATAAGGGACCCTCTTGCGACACCCATACAAAATACATTCTACATTGTGAGCATTGACTATTCATGTGGGGGATTTGCGCAGGATACCGTAGAAGTCGTGTTGACCCCTGCACCAAATTCAATTGCATCGAACAATGGACCGTTATGTGCTGGTGAGACTTTGAATCTGACCGCGAGTGGAGGGTCGGAGTATGAGTGGACTGGTCCCGTGGGATTTTTCTCGACAAGTCAAAACCCTGTCATTGAAGATGTGAGTGAATCCGAATCGGGGCTTTACTCGGTCACTGTAACAGATGCAGCTGGTTGCACGAGTGTGGCGAATACTGAGGTGGTTGTATGGATTCCTGATGACGTTGAGATTGAATCTGTTTCTGTGCCCGTATGTGAAGCTGCGGAACCGATTCAACTGGAAGGGATTCCTGCCCAAGGTATGTGGAGTGGTGAAGTTGGCCCTACAGGTCTGTTTGATCCGGTTTCAGTGGGCGTTGGTCTTCACGAAGTGTTTTATACGATCACGGATATCAATGGCTGCCTGAATACCGCCCAGATCACAATAGAAGTAGTACCTAATACTCCTGCTCTTATTATTCCAGATGGGCCGTTCTGTGTTACTGATCCGGTACAAACACTTTCCGCTACCCCGGCTGGAGGCACCTGGGGAGAAGCAGCCGATAACAACGGTCAGATTTACCCGGCTTTACTAGGGGTTGGGACGCATCAGGTCTCTTACATGCTTACGGATCAGAATGGCTGTTTTGATGCTGAAATCTATATTGAAATCCTGGCTGCGCCGGAGATTGAAATTATCGATCCGGGTCCATTTTGTCCCAATCTGCCGGTACAAGTACTTATGGCGGATCCGCCCGGCGGTACTTGGGGAGGAGCCGCCGCCCCTGACGGACAAGTCAACCCGGCAGGCCTTGGTCCAGGAACATATGATGTGTTTTACTCATACCAGGAACTCAATGGATGTGGTGATACTGATACTCTTCAGATCACGATTCTACCTGCAGCACCGCAGGTTACCGGACTGACCCTGCAGTGCGACAGTCTGGCCTCGGGATATGTGGTGACATTCGAAATCCTCGGAGGTGATGAAACTACATACTCTGTAGTAGGTGTACCAGGCGGTGTTTTAATTTCTGGTACTCCTTACTTCTACATGAGTGATACAATCCCGACCGGTGGTTCTTATAGTTTTTCTGTAGATGATGAAAATCACTGTAATCCGATTACGATTGCTGGCAGTTATTCATGTTTCTGTGCGACAAATGCAGGATTGATGGATCTTAACCTGATTCAGGCATGTGCAGGTGATACCATTATTACAACACCAGCTGAGGGAACACTGCTGGATCCCAATGACTCACTCATCTATATCCTGCATCTTGGAAACTCTAACACGTTGGACAGTATCATCATGATAAGTAACAATGGTCAATTTCCTTTCAATGCGATGTTGCAGACAGGTGTGACTTACTATATCTCTTCGGTCGTAGGAAACGCCACATTACCGCTGGGAGTGGATCTCTCCGATCCCTGTCTCTCTGTTGCCATTGGAACTCCTGTCATATGGTCTCCTCTTCCATCAGGATTCCTGATTGCACCAGACGTGATCTGCAGTATGGATTCGTTGCAGATTGTGTTTTCTCTTATGGGAAATGGGTCCTTCGATATAATATATTCGGATGGAGTACAACTCTATCCTTTTGACGACATCTCAAATGGTCATTCGATTACAATTGCCCCCACAGAAACGGCATCATACAGTTTACTTTTTATTCAAGATCAGAATGGATCAGGTTGCGCACGCATTTTAGATACAAGCGTGACGGTGGCGGTGATAGTCCCATCCAGGCTACAACATTCAATTGCCATCTGTCAGGGAGACAGTGTCTATGCCGGAGGCGGAATGCAGGGTGTTGGAGGGATATTTTATGATACTCTCGTGGCAGCATCGGGTTGTGACAGTATCGTAGAGACTACACTATCCGTCAATCCGCTGAGCACCACTTTTGTGAATCTTACAAGTTGTGACTCCGCTCAGGCTGGCACATTCATGACCAGCTACCCGGATCAGAATGGATGCGATAGCACTGTGATTACCACTATCATATTTGCTGCATCGGACACATCGTACAGTACAGCGACGACATGCGATGCGTCCCAGGCTGGCATATTCAACTACCAGTATATGACACAGGAGGGCTGCGATAGTGTGGTCGTAGTGACTGTGCAGCTATTGCCTCATGACACCACTTCAATCTTTCTTTTGAGTTGCGATTCCTCTGCTGTTGGTGTTATTGTGGAGAATCTTGTAAATCGATACGGATGTGATAGCACTGTGATGGAGACGACTACATTAGTACCCACTGACACGACTGCATTGACTACTACTACCTGTGATTCAGCTGCCAGTGGTGTGTTCACAGATATATTTCAAAACACCTATGGCTGCGATAGCCTGGTAATCGAAACCATTGCATTGGCACCATCATGGTTACTCATGGAAGCTGATGTCACGTGTGAGCCTGCCAATGCAGGAGTATTCACATGGACGTACATGACGCAATCTGGTTGTGACAGTATTGTCATTGAAACCGTGGAATTGTTGCAAAGTGATACACTGATCGATGTATCATCTACATGTGAGGTTTCAGATACAGGTACGATTATCATTTATTTGGAAAACAGATTTGGGTGTGATAGTATTATCATCCGAGTCTCTCATCTGGCGCCTGAAGATACCTGCAAGGAAATAGAGCCTATTCATGAGATATTTGTCCCAAATGTATTCAGCCCTAATGACGATGGTGTCAATGATGAGTTGTACATCTACGCCAATCCAGTGAGCGTGTCCAGGATCCATTTATTTCGTCTCTATGATAGATGGGGTGAATTGATCGCGGAACGCCATGATTTTCTCCCCAACAGCCCGGTATACGGCTGGGATGGAACCCTTTCGGGCAAAAGACTGCAACCTGGTGTTTTTGTTTGGACGGCTGAGGTTGAATATTCTGACGGGCTTACAGAACTCCTCATCGGAGATATCACTCTCGTCCGGTAGGGATGGTCTATCTTCTGATAAAAGCAAATTGGTAAGTTTTACCTTGCTTTAAATGGTTACATATGTTTTTTCATGACCGGTCACTGAAAAGCATCTTTCGAAAGGTTGAGCATATCGGAATCGCTGTGCAAAACCTAGAAGAAGCTGATCAGCTATATCAGAGAATGCTTGGGGTTCGCAGATATAAAATTGAAGAGGTAACTTCAGAAGGGGTCAGGACTGCATTTTATCTCGTCGGTGAGACGAAAATCGAATTGCTGGAACCGACGCATGCGGATAGCCCGATCGCAGGTTTTCTCAGTAAGCGCGGACCGGGAATGCATCACATTGCCTTTGATGTGGAAGATATCCTGGAAGCCATGCAAAGACTCCGTGACGCTGGGTTCGTACTTACTCATGAAAATCCTATGCGCGGAGCAGACCATAAGCTTGTCTGTTTTATCCATCCCAAAAGTACCGGAGGAACATTGATTGAGTTGTGCCAGGAAATTGCGAAGGAAAATTCGGACATGTTGTCATCGGCCACAAGTTGATCTCCCGATCTTGCAGGATATGGAATGGTATCACTATCTCATCGCGCTTGGCGGAGCATTTATTGCCGGGAGCATCAATACACTGGCAGGCAATGGCTCTGTGATCACCCTCAGCATTCTGACTGAGCTAGTCGGCTTGCCTGGCAATGTTGCAAATGGGACAAACCGCATAGGAGTTCTTTTTAATGGTATCGGTGGAACATGGGGCTTTTTTCGTGGACGTAAACTTGTATTGAAAGGTACAGGAGGGATTGTGATTTGTGTTGTATTGGGAGCCGTGGCTGGTGGATTCATCGCAATCAAAATCAGTGATGCGCAGTTTATGACGATTTTCAAATATCTCATGATAGGCATGCTCATAGTGGTCATAATACATCCGTCAAGATGGATGATTGAACAAAAAATGTCAGCTCTTGTACCTGAGTGGGTTACATATGTCATATATTTTATACTTGGGATATATGGTGGGTTAATTCAGATGGGCATGGGTATTTTTTTTCTCGCGGCGCTGGTACTACTTAATCGATATCCGATGATAGAATCAAATGCACTCAAAGTATTCGTGGTGACAGTATATACTTTGCTGATAGTAGCGCTATTTCATTTTCGCGGGATGGTAGAATGGCCGGTTGGACTCCTCATGGGAATTGGTCAGTTTGCTGGCGGGTGGGCGACAGCCAGAACAATTTCTAAATACCCGGGTATGAATAAAGTTGCATATTATTTTTTAATTGCAATTATTCTGCTTTCCCTTGCGAGTTTGTTCCGCCTTGTGTAGGGGTTTCCAGTTATTGATTTGTCACGATCAATCCCTTACAGATTCCGTAAAGAAATAATGTGTTTTTCGATGCATGTCTTTTGGCATGGAGATTGCATAACTAATTGTGTAAAAATTTACTGAAGTGGTTTTTTATTCACTTCCGATTATATTAGATTTGACTCTAGAAACTGTTGAGAATCAAGATATTATTAATTTATTTAATATAAGTTCATCCCTAAGAATATCCTTGTGATCATGGACAAAAACATGTGTGCACCCTCCCCAAATTTTGCTTAAAACACGCGTTTTTTTCAGGTGATTTTTTAGGTGTCTAAACGGATGACTTGTAGCGAAAAAAAACAAGTTATTTATCCTATTTCTAACAAAATCGATTTCATGAAAAAGACGATTACTTTTTTAACAAAAGGGAATGCAATTTTGAGTTTAATACTCACGGGGTTTTTTCTCCTGATGGGTTTGCATTCTTCTACTGCGCAGGAAAGTGCACAAGGGACACTCAATCCCTACACGCATATTGGTGCGAAGCTGGATGTGACCGCATATCCACTGGGGACATTTGAGCGTGATCATGCAATGGATGTGCTCCAGCAGATCCTTACTGGTTTGAAGCCTTTGTTATCCAATGGAGGTGGCACATTGACTCAGCGGCTGAGGTACAATTTCTGCAACAAAGTGTTGGCGGATATCAGCGACAATTACATTGCTACAGAGATCTCATTGCTGACGAGTTTGAGTGCGTTGACAGCGGAGAATAGTTCTACAGAGATTCAGCAAGCACAGCTCAGAAGTCTTTACGGCGAGATTGTAAATCAACTTCAATAACGAAGTGAGTATTTAATTTTTTAATTATTATTTCTTATTACAAAGAACACTAACTGCAAATTTTAATTCTCATGAATAGTAAGAAACTTACACACAATGCCCTAGTGGCACTTGCTGTATTGTTTTGGTGTAGCAACTTGAACGCACAAATGTTCAACGGCAATACCGTCAATACAGCGGGTAATTCCCTCATACCGTCTACAGGTACAGGGGGATGCACTGTAGCACCGCAACTGGGCCCTCAAGCCCCTGTTGGCCCACCTTTCTGCGATCAGGCACAAGGAGGACCAGGCTATCCCTTAGATACAGATTGTCAGACTGCCGTTTGTGCAATTGATGGGTTCTGCTGTAGTGTACTATGGGATGGTATTTGCGCTGGAGAAGCGCTGACATTTCCCCAATGTTGCAATTGTCTGCAGGCACCAAATTGTCCAGAAGGTGGAACGAACTTTAATGCGACAGTTGGGGGACTTGCCGGGAATGCGATAGTAGATCAGGTTCAGGTCAATTTTACCCATACATGGGATTCAGACCTTGCC
>DATDQA010000358.1:0-4326 GCA_035292505.1 Saprospiraceae bacterium
GGGTGAATACCACATTACCATCATCAGGGAACAGGAGCGTATTACCGTACCGCTCGAAGTGAGGTGATTCAAGAAATGGGAATGAAAAGAAGTCAAAAATAAAATGGTAAATGTAAAATTCAAAAGTAAGTTGATACATGCTGTCATTCTCTTTTGACTTTTGATTTTGATATTTTACATTACATTTTGACTTTTTCCCAAATAAAAAAGCCTTCTCCCAATAACGGATGAAGGCCCCAAAACTCCGACCTTTTGTGAATCACCCTATATCCTTCCAGTGATCCGCATCGGTCCATGTATGAAGAGATAGACTTTTAAAAGATGGTTTAAATAACTGTTTAAATGTTTAGGTGTTTAGGTGTTTAACGTTTTAATAGGTCGATTATGACACAAAGATCCACTAAGTTGTTACTGTCACCAAGCTTTTGCTGGAAACAAATGGTGAAGGGCGTGTAAAATCATTGTGCGCAAAGAAAGTGCGTAAGCAAAACATTTCAAGCAACACTCTGATTCAGATTTGCTTGTCCCTACAAAAAAACTAACTTGTTTTCAGTATATCACCATCATGAAGTCGGTCTCCTGTCTTTGTGTTCATTTTATTGTGTTGTACAATATCGCTGCACAACAACTTCCTGTCACCAACTATTCCCCTAGTAATGGCGCCCTCTTTGCAGGCGCAAACAGCATCCATCAGGACAAGCACGGCTGGATGTGGTTTACGAGCAGCTATGACGTCGTGCGCTATGATGGACACGAGTTCAGGATAATTCCGCTGGCAACCGGTGTGAAGATGGATTTCTGCTATCGCATCCTGGAGCTGAATGAGGAATTGTGGGTGCTGTCAAATCCATATCCTCTGAAAATCGCAGGAGACTCGCTGCAGCAATTGCATGCCAAAAACCTCCCGCCCTATATCTCTGACAATATCTCGGTGAACGGACATCAGTATTTCCTGACGGAGCATGGATTATACGAATACACCGATATTATATTCAGCACATTAATCATTGATAGCACCTTGTCGATTGATGATGGCGAAACCCTGCTGGCATACAATGACTCGATGCTGGTATCCTTTCAGTGGAGTGAAAGCCTGTTGGTCTTTGATCTGGCGCGTTTACGCACGCGTGCATACACCATGCCGGTGTATGATATCCATCAGAATCAGAGTGGTCAGATCTTTTTATTGCTGGCTGAGAGGGGTGTCTATGAATTGAATGACATCCTGACCACGGACCTGGAGATAGATACTTCACTCTACGCTTCTCTGAGTGATCCCGAAGCGCAGTTATTTGAACTTGATGCACAGGGCAATCTTTTTATAGGCGTTCAGGATAAGTATTTGCTGAAAGTGAGCCCCGAAAAAGTGATCACAGAATTCCCCGAATCAAAAGGACTTCCAAGTCTCTGGTTTTATACCATGCATTGTGACCGTGAAGGGAATGTCTGGATTGGTTTCAACAATGGCTTATGCAAAATCCGCAATACTCCATGGCGGAGGTATACAAAAGAACAGGGCCTCTATTCAAACTATACCTCCTTTTTCCTCGAAGAACAAGACAGATTATACATCGGGACTTACAATGGACTGAATGTCTTTGCCGATAACCGATTGCAACAGGTGAGACAGGGCGATCAGCCTTTTATGTGCAGGTCGATGACCGTCCAAGCGCATTTCTCGACTTTGCCCGGAATGACAAGAACTCATGAAGACGTTCGAACCCAAAAAATCTATTTTTTAAGGGAGAATAAACTATTGAGTGCAGAGCTTGACGAAAATGATTTACAAGTACGGCGTGAAAGAGTTCTCGCTGAATTGCCGGGCATAGGGCTCTATCTCGCAATGGATTCCATCGGAACAATCTTTATTGCAACTGATGTCGGACTGTACTCCTGGTATCAAGGCCGGCTTGAAAAAGCGATACCTGGCAATACCCACTATCACAATGTATTCGTTGACGCACATCAAAAACTGTGGGCATCAGCGTTCGGCGACGTACTTGAGGTCTACAATATTTTTTTTGAAAATGGACGATGTGTACTCAGTGCGCTGCCAATGACTGATTCCGTCAATAAATCATTTCAGGAGGTCAAACAGGTAAGATCCATAGCCGAAGATAAAAATGGAAATATCTATGTCGGCACACGATACAACGGATTGTTTCATTTCACGATTTCCGGGGATCAGGTCAGTGCTGTTCGACGCTGGACAGAAAATAATAATTTAAATAGTAATAGTATCTGGGGCGTGTCGGTGGATGTGGATGGTAATTGCTGGATTGCTACAGCCAGGGGACTGAATCAGCTCGACGTCGAGAATGGGACAATGAGCGATGAGGGTGCTTCTGCCCAGATTTACCAAAGTGCTTTAGTGCATGCTGCACAGAACAATACAATCTGGGTTGCCAGTCATCCGGGTATCATGCTCCTGGACAAACTACCACAACCTTCTTTTGCCTTCTCTCTGTTTATTACAAGTGTTTCCGTCAATGGCACTCCTCTTCGCAGGCAGGATGAACGGGAAACAACACATCATTTTCCCTTCACAGAAAATAATCTGCAGATCACCTTTTCTGCAAATACCTTTCTCGATGAAGAAGAAGTACGTTATACGTATCGTCTATTGCAGAATGACAAACCATTCGGCAAGCCCAGGTCAAGCGGAGATTGGAGCATTCCCGGAGATTTGCATAGCATTCAGTATCCGGCATTGCAACCCGGAAAGTATAAGTTCAGCGTCAAGGCAGTAAACAGCAGCGGTATTTGGAGCGACAATGAAGCGCATGTATCGTTTGTCATCCGCCCACCATTCTGGCAGAGGGCATGGTTTATTTTTCTCGCTGCAGTATCGCTCTGTGTTCTGGTTTATACTCTGTATCGTTACCGTATCAGGCAACTCATGGAATTACAGCGTATGCGCAACAATATTTCACGTAATCTGCATGATGACATCGGCGCGTCTCTCAGCAATATCAATATCCTGAATGCCCTTACTCTCAGGAATCTTCCTGACCCAAAGAAAGCGGAGTCGTATCTCGTGCAGTCCAGTGAGGATATCCAGCGCATCAGTGAGTCGCTTAGCGACATTGTCTGGAATGTAAACCCGATGAACGACGACCCGGACCAGGTCTATAGTCACATGAAACGTTACGCTGCAGACATGCTCGAAGGGAAGAATATCCAGGCGCACCTGGATTTTCCACCACCAGGCAGTAAAGCGCATCTCTCGATGGATAAGCGACGAGATTTTTTTCTCATTTTCAAAGAAGCGATCAACAACATGGCTAAGTACTCCCAGGCTACCAAGGCCAAGATTGCTCTGCATGAAGAAGGAAACATGCTGCATCTGCACATTGAAGACAATGGAATAGGTTTTGATCCTGTCAATGTCAGGGCAGGAAATGGCTTGCATAATATGCGACAGAGAGCAGAAAATTGGGGTGCAGGATTAGAGATTGAGAGTATGCTTGGGAAGGGTACGAGGATAAGGCTACACATGAAAACCGGTTAAAAGTGTTGCAGGTTCTTGTTACTTATCTTTAAGCCAAAATCACGAGGGACATTTCGAATAGCACAGAAGTTCAAAGCATTTCCAAATGAATGGTGAAGAAATCAGATGGCAACAGCGTTTTCAGAATTTTCTGAGGGCATTTGCTTTATTCGAGGAAGCTGTGCAACTATACCATGAAAGGGGTCTGAGTGAACTTGAAGGACAGGGGTTAATTCAACGGTTTGAATTCACTCATGAACTTGCCTGGAATGTCCTGAAGGATTATTTTGAGTATCAGGGTAATACCAGCATTACCGGCTCCTGAGATGCTACAAGGGAGGCATTCGACAAAGGATTGATCGAAGATGGCGAAGGATGGATGGAGATGATTATAAGCCGTAATCAATCATCGCACACTTATAACCAGGAAATAGCAGATCAACTGGAGACAAGAATTTTGCATAGGTATTATCCGTTGTTTGTCCATTTTAGAAATCAAATGCATTCACTGATAAAACCGGAATGATGTTTGGTCTTAAAGAAGAACATATCGCAGCAATTCATCAATGCTTCACGCACTATCCGGCCATTGAAAAGATAATCATTTACGGTTCCCGCGCTACAGAGAACTACAGATACAATTCGGATATAGATCTGGTGATCATTGATCAAAATATGAGCTATCCCGACCTATTAAAACTCGAGAATGAAATTGATGATCTGATGCTTCCATACAAAATGGACCTTTCTCTGAAAAGGAATATTCGTAATAGTGATCTCCTGACACATATCGAACGTGCGGGTAAAACATTTTACGAGAGAGTAGAGCAAATTGT
>DATDQA010000359.1:0-5008 GCA_035292505.1 Saprospiraceae bacterium
ATATCCGTGTACTAACTGCAATCTCATGGACGTATATCATCGTGGCAGAAGGTATAAGCAGCGAAGGAGGAATTGGTTCCCTGATCTGGCGTGTCGGGTTACGACAAGGGAGAGTTGACAAGGTGTTTGCAATGCTCATCATTATCATGGTCATAGGGGTCTTGCAGGATAGATTCCTTGTTTGGCTGGACAGACAGTTCTTTCCATATAAATATCAACTGCGGGAACAGGACAAGATCGGTCGGATGCAAGAACAATCGGTAGTATCCGTGTTATGGCAATACGCAGTGGGTGTATTATTCTGGATTGTCTGTGGTGTGTACGTGTTGTTGTTTGTCAATGAATTGATACCATTTCTTGGAAGCAAGCTGCTTTCATATTTATTTGGGAGCACGGTATGGGTCGTGCATGGTGTTGCCTTGGTACTGATTACGTACTTCGCATATAAAGCCCTGGTGCCACTTATGAATACCCGGAAGAAAGGACAAGCGCAGGCGTAATGGAGTACAAATACCACGATAGTGCCCAACTCCCGAATATCATCGATATGCGAGGCATCGGCCAGAGTTATGATGGCGGACAGAATTGGGTGATCCGCGATCTGAATTTTGTCATTGAGGATAAGCCGGACCAGGGTCAGTTTGTTGTGATACTCGGTATGTCTGGCTCTGGAAAGTCAACTGTTCTGCGCTATATCGCCAATCTCCAGACGCCCACCGTAGGGGAGGTATTGATCCATGGGAAACCGGTCAGTGAATCAAAACGCGTCAGCATGGTATTCCAGGAATACTCGTCTTTACCCTGGATGACCGTACTTGACAATGTCGCCCTGGCTCTCAGATATCAGGGAGTGAGTCGTGCAGAACGCAACGTGCGTGCAATGGAGATTATGAAGATCGTAGGCCTGGAAGGTCACGAAAAAAAGTATGCGCAATACCCAACCCTTTCAGGTGGGCAACTACAGCGTGTAGCAATTGCACGCAGTCTGATTGCAAACCCGGAGATCATCATGATGGATGAACCCTTCGGTGCATTGGATATTAAGACCCGTATGCAAATGCAGGACCTGCTCATGGATCTCTGGTCAAAATTTCATTTCACGGTGGTTTTTGTCACGCACGACATCACTGAAGCGGTTTTCCTGGGAGATGATATCTATATCATGAAGTCTCAGCCTTCTAAGTTTGTACGTCATATCCATGTCGATCTACCCCTGGAACGCAGCCTCGAGACCAAGCGTAATCCGCATTTTGTAGAGATCGTTCATCATGTGGAGGATGCAATGATCGAGGTATCTGAAATGAGTTGAAAATAGGCTGAGGCGAAGGCGAAGGAAATCGAGTTTTCTGTCCACAGTTTTTCAGTCCGCAGATCTCTTATGAAACAGGATATTGAGTAATCAGTAAGAAACCCACTTGGGTTTGTAACTAAGCCACTTACTAGCCACTTACAAGCTACTTAACCGCGCCATCTTGTCTTGTTTTAAAAAATACGTGTCACTGCGCGTTAACCTCCTCGGTGTTTCTCAGGAATAAGTCTGTTACTCAAAAAAAAGCGTCGATGTCTTATACAAGTTTCCGGAGCCTTTCTTCGGAGGTTTGTGTCATAAGAAACAAAGGAAGTATATGCGCCATGAGACAAGGTTCAATCATTCTGTTCACGATGATGCTGCTCGTAATACATGCGTTTTCACAAAGGCCTGCATTTGCTGTTAAGGCTGGACTCAGCCAGGGGAATGTGGGAATGTGCGATCCTTTGTCGCAGTTTGAGAACAAATTCAATATCGGTATCCATACTGGCGTCAATACTGACATCCCTGTCGCACCCCGAATGACAGTGCAATCCGAATTGCAGTATGCCATGTTTGGTGCAGTCTATACCTCAGGGGATCAGAAGGCCAGATACAAGACAAACTATCTCCTTCTGCCGGTAATGGCGAAATATAGTCTGGATAATGGCCTTTCCTTCTTGTGCGGACCACAGGGAGGTGTCCTGGTGAGAGCAAAATCAGTCATCGCTGGCAGGAGATATGATTTGAGAGACGACATGAAGAAAACAGATTTCTTCCTGGTGTTTGGGGTTAACTATAAGCTGCAAAACGGTATCGGCCTGGGATTTCGGTATCAGCATGGGTTAATGAAGGTGGAGAATGGCGCGGCAATGTCTTTGAAGAACCGCGGCTTCAGTGTGAATGTGTCATACCACCTGGGTAATGGTTCCAGGAATCTGCTGGATAAATTATTCTGATGCGCAGAAGAATTGACAACTTCTCAAAAGTTGTCAATTCTCTTGTCTGTGAGAGAATTTAATTCCTCAATTTCTTTTCAATGTCGCCTCCATGAATTTCATGTCCTTGCCATCCATACCCGTCCCATACATGGTAAGCAAATGCGTATTCTCATCGATTACCTTTAGTTCCTCGCGAATGGGAGTATCCTTACCCGTGACCGGATCGGTCTGAGTGCCTTTGAAGCGAAGTGTCTTCGTTGCTTCATCCCACGTTCCTGTCATCATGACGATTCCAGACCCTAAATTATCAATCCAGGTGCTTACAAATATTTTTTTGGCATTGTCATATCCGGTGATACTCCGGCCTTCGAAATGCATTCCCATCATAGTGCCTGATAAATGCCCTGTCTGATAAAGTCCGGACATAATCGGATTGAGGAGGTTCGTTGCCTGAGATTTCACAGGGGGCTTTGAAGGATCCATCCATGAGCTTACTTCTGCGTTCCATTGGCCATTCCAGCTCTCAAGGAGTTTGTGCATCTCACCAGGAGTACGGAAGTCCTCCCATGCTTTCATCATCGCCGCGGAGTCCATCGCCGGGGCTGTTTCCGCATCTGCTGTTGCTGAGGGCGGAGGAGTCATTGCCGTGGAATCTGTAGTGGATTCCGAAGTTTCTGTCTTCGGATTGTTACACGCTATGGTGTAAAACATGAGTGCAAGGACGAAGGGGGTAATTCGTTTCATTGAGTTATTATTTGGTGCCGAATTTATTTCTTTTTATTCGATGTCGAAAAGGCAGAATGGCAGAAAGGCCGAACGGTCTGAATCCATCACTGTACTCCCTTGAATTTGAAATTGCACTTGCGCTTGATTTCCCTCTCTGCTCTCTTCACAATGCTATTGCTCCCCCACAACCACTTCCTGCACCAGCCGTACAACCATAGCAGTGTTGATTCATCATGATGCGCCTTTGCATCAACTTCTCCACATTGAATCGTGAAATATGATTATCCTCAATATCCACTTTCAGATCTAACATCTGGTTGAAATCACAGTCATAGAGATAGCCATCCCAACTCACGGAAAGCGTATTCCTGCACATCAATCCCTCGATGGTTGACGGATTGAACGCTTCGACAAGTGTTGTCATATACTGCTCATAGTTATTGCTTTGTATCAGATAGTCCAGGAATCGACTGATCGGAAGGTTCGCGATTGCATAAAGATGATTGAATCGAATACCATAGCGACGATCAAGTTGTCTCTTAAACTCTGCCTCCAATTGATCCTGATCAGATGGCAGAAATGCTCCGGAAGGATTGTAGACGAGATCAAGGACGAGACCGCTCTTCTCTTTTCCATACCCAACGGCATTGAGCATCTTTAGCGCTTTGATCGAATCATCAAAGACACCATCACCACGCTGATTATCCGTACGCAACCTTGTGAAATAGGGGAGGGATGCGATGACATGTACCTGATGTGTTGCGAAAAACTCCGGCAAGTCATGATACTTCGGATGAGATACGATAATCGTGAGATTACAACGATCTATGACATGTCTATCGAGGTTCCGGCATTCCTCTGCAAACCAACGGAAATGAGTATTGAGTTCGGGGGCACCGCCGGTAATATCTATCGTTGGAATGTTATGCTTCTTCAGGATATCAAGACAGATTTCCATGTTTTCTTTGCTCATCACTTCTCTCCTGTCTGGTCCGGCGTCCACGTGACAATGCGCGCAGGACTGATTGCACAACTTACCCACATTCACCTGCAGAACCTCAAGAGGTACCGGATACTGATGTCCATACTTATTGAGCGTATCTGTGAATTTTGGAACAGAAGGGCCTGTCCCGGTAATCCCATTCAGGACATCAAGCTGATAAAACGTATCGCTGAGTTCGTTGCCACGGGCTTGCAGAGATTTTATGCGTTGACTGATTGCCATTGGTCTAAAGGTATGGCTTCTCTTAACTTATAGTAACTTCCTTTGTTCCAATATTTGTTAGGTATTTAGGCGCTTAGCAATGTAAACTTACCAACAAGTTGGTAGGAGAGGAGTGGAAAGTTGAGAGTTCAGCCCTCAAATCAGGCCGGACTTTCAACTTATCACTTTTTTGGCCTGAAGGGCCAGAACACATCAGCGTTGGCTAACGGCCAACGCTGATGTAGAATCCTAAAATGAGCCCTGAAGGGGCGCAAGAGAAGTCCGTACTTTTCACCCGGCGCTTGGCAATTTGAACGTACATCATGGTGGTAGGTTCGGAGTGGAAAGTTTGAGAGTTTCTATTCAGCCCCTTCAGGGCTATAAGACAAACTCAACCTTTGCAACGGGCTTTGCCCGTTGCTATTGATATTTGGCCCCTTCAGGGCCTTCTTTTCAAGTTTATCTTGAAAAGAATTTAGGTATTTAACCCACTCGTATCAATTATACTCTCAGAAGACCTCACGCGCAAAAATAATAGTAGTCATACAGTTTTACATTGAACAGGCCTTGAAGACTTGACTTATCCCAAAGGGATGCCTTTGGCACTGCGCTTGCGTGGGAGGCAATGAAGCGATCAGTCCCCGCTCAGCCTAGACAGTTGGTCAAGCCCGCCCGTCAGGCGGCATTAAAACAAAAGAACATATTGATCACATTGTCAATCCCTTCACATGATTCATCATCTGCACCGCATTCACTAAGGTTGATCCACTCGTGATCGCAGCCGCCACATGTACAGCTTCCATCATCTGTTCCTCATCCGCACCCTTCTCAAGACATGTCCTGGAATAG
>DATDQA010000360.1:0-15782 GCA_035292505.1 Saprospiraceae bacterium
AAAAGTCATCTTTTGTCCTCCCGCACCCCTCGATCCCCTGAAGGGGAAGTCCACGCACATTGAATTTCAATGTATTATGCGGGCGGCGGTTCCACCTTTAGGGGGTCAGGGGGTAGTGAAGCACTTTTCGGAGTGGACTCAGAATTGATAATTCCCTACGTTCTCTCGAATGTGACTTTCTCTTTCATTTTCTTTCCGTCACGCACGAAATTCACCTTTACCTTGTCATCAACAGGTACCGCTTTTACAGCCTCGATGAGTTCATCCGGGGAGTTTACCTCGATGCCATTAAATGATGTAATGATATCGCCTTTCTGAAGACCGGTCTTCTCAGCCAGAGAGCCTTCATAGACCTTGGTCACAAGTACGCCCGGGCCTTCTTCAACGTCATCGATAGATACACCGAAGCGTGGTTTATCTTTCTCCTTTACAGCTTTGAGTTTGGCCTCATGCTCCTTCATCATCTTTTCGTGCAACTGCATGTCTTTTTCGTGTTGCTTCATTTCCTCTTCATGCTTCTTCATGTCCTGGATATGTTCATCCCATTCAAAGACATCTGAACTGATTGGTTCTTCACGCTCAGACAGTGTAGCGGATACAGTTGCCGATGATCCGTCACGGCGATAGTGCACCCGGACAGCATCGCCGGGTTTGTGGGAACTTATCGCATTGACGAGTGATTCCATGTTTGCTACCTCTGCATTATCTATGGCCATGATGACGTCACTGGTTTTCAGACCGGCTGTTTCGGCCGGACTTCCTTGTACCACTTCGGTAATCCGGACTCCCCCTTCAGCATCTTCAATCATGACCCCCAGGTATCCTTTGGGTTCATGGTTTTCAGCACCTGGTGTTGCAAACTCAATATTATTTCCTGCGTTTTCATTCTGAGACTCTTCCTCGATGATCTTTTCGATCTCCTCATCTGTGAAGTTGCCTTCTCTGGTGGTTTTGGTCACTGTTTTATTTCCGGCGCGATCCACCTTCTCTTCGATGATGATAATTTTTGTACCGGAAGAGGATGGCGAAGGTTGCTGGGCCTGCAGTGCCCCGGTCACGCAACACAAGAGGAGTGCGGTACCGAAAGCGAAATAACATTTATTCATGATTTTTGCATTTGGATTGTGAAATCAGATTGATTGATCCTTGCAAAGCTACGCAGCGGAAAAGGGTACTTGACTTAAACAAACGTTAAATGGGCGTTAAATCGACGAGCATGTTCTGGACAGGGATAATTTTGAGATTTACGGCTATGTTCTTCCTTCATCAAACCTGTCAACTCCATGAATAAGCGCGCGATCTGGACCATCATCGCGCTCATGTCCGTTGGCCTTATCGGGACCGCGCTGATACAGATTTACTGGTTCCGTTCTGCCATCCAGCTCCAGGAATCCCGTTTCGACGCCAGTGTCTACGATGCGCTGAATGCTGTGCGCGAACGACTTGTCATGAACGAAACAAGGGACCTCGAGATTCTCAACTATCTTGGCACAGCCGATAAACGCAATCCACTCTTCATTCAGCGCGAGACTACGCAGTTCCTGAAAGAATCCGATGCCAATAAGGCAGATTACTTATCGAGTCTCGAGCGCCTGAATGATACGTTGTTTAAAGACGAAGCATTCATTTCATTACTTGCTATTCCCGATGACTGGCTGCGGCAAAGACGCAAGTATGAAATCAAAGAGGGGAGGAAGGACCTGTACCCACCTGATCTCGATGAGCGGATAAAACTTTCTGAGCTGCGAAAGATACTGCACCAGGAATTGGCAGATAAGGGTATCGATATCCAGTATGACTATGGTATTTATTCCAATGCCACAAACGGGTTTATCGTCATCAATGATAATTATGTAATCCCTGCGGTTGATACCAATGCGAGCCAGGCTCCGATGCCATCTGGCCGGGAGGCAGATCACAGTACGCTCTTCAATTCACCTTACCAGGTCATGCTGTTTCCAAAAGATATGTATGGATCTCCCGGTGCACTCAAAGTACACTTCCCCAACAAGAGCACCTGGCTTTGGTCGTCATTTATCCCAACCCTCCTGGGTACAATTTTATTTACAGGGCTGATCTTGTTTTGCTTCAGCTATACGATCTGGGTCATCTTCAGGCAGAAGAAAGTCTCAGAGATGAAGACCGATTTTATCAACAATATGACCCATGAGTTTAAAACCCCAATTGCCACAATTTCACTGGCAGCGGACTCCATCATTTCTCCTATGGTGATCGGGTCAAAAGAAAAGATCGAACGGTTTTCGAACATTATCAAACAGGAGAATAAGCGCATGCTGAGCCAGGTCGAGAAAGTCCTGCAGATGGCGTTGATCGACAAAAGAGATTTTACCCTCAAAGTATCCGATATTGATATGCATACCGTGATTGAACAAGCCATCGAAAATGTGAATCTGCAGGTCCAAAGACGTGGAGGACATATCACGATGAAACTGGAGGCAACCGAACCGGTGATCCAGGGAGATGCCATACATCTGTCCAGCGTCATCCATAATCTCCTGGACAACGCCAATAAATACTCTCCGGAAGCCCCCGAGATTTCCGTGCGTACGCGCAATGTCCAGGGGGGGCTGGAAGTTATAGTGCAGGATAAAGGAATCGGTATGACAAAAGAAGCCCGAAAACAAATTTTCGAGAAGTTTTATCGTGTCTCTACAGGCAATCTGCATGATGTCAAAGGCTTTGGCCTGGGGCTCAGCTATGTCAAAGCCATCGCCGATGCGCACCAGGGAAAAATCCATGTAGAGAGCGAGCCAGGCAAAGGCAGTAGCTTTACCCTCTATCTGCCACACAAAATTCTAAAGCAAAACGCAGCTTGATCATCATCGCAAAACAAACACAAGACACACGTCTGTTATGTCACACAATTCGGAAAACAACAAGATCTTACTCGTAGAGGATGACCAGAATTTCGGTGATGTCCTCAAATCCTATCTCGAGATGCATGACTTCAACGTCACCCTGGCTACAGATGGAGTGCAGGGTTATGAAAGCTACCGCAAGGGTAAATATGACCTTTGCATCTTCGATGTCATGATGCCTCGCAAAGATGGTTTTACCCTTGCCAAAGAAATCCGCGAGCAGGACAAAGCCATGCCGATCATTTTCCTGACCGCTAAAAACCTGAAGGAAGATGTGCTCGAAGGTTTTAAAATCGGAGCAGACGACTACATCTCAAAGCCCTTCAACTCTGAAGAGTTGCTCCTGCGTATTCAGGCCATCTTGCGGCGAAGTAAAAAGGAACCGGATCCCAAGGAGGAAATCAGAGAGTTTGAGATTGGTAAATACCTTTTCAATTATCCGTTGCGCGTTCTTTCATATGATGACGGCCAAAAGCAACAGAAAGAAAAGCTCTCACCAAAAGAAGCACACCTGCTCCGGCTGTTTTGTATCCACCTCAATGATGTGCTCACACGGAATGAAGCCCTCACCAAGATCTGGGGAGAGGACAACTATTTCACTGCAAGGTCTATGGATGTCTTCGTCACCAAACTGCGTAAGTATCTCAAGAACGATCCCAATATCGAGATTGTCAATATCCATGGGAATGGATTCAGGCTGATCGTGGAGGAGAAGGCTGAGGGGGTTTCGGCCACATAGATCCACAGGTTAAAACCCGTGGCAATTCATGGGATTGAATCGGTCGAACGCAACCATTTATCCCAAATAAGGTCTTTTTATCCCTGGAATAATTTCCATTAGCGACGTATTGTATTAGGATACATCGGTACAAAAAGAAGTTTGGTTGAATCCTGTCACTATGCAAATAGAGATAGGAGAGGCAGTCAAGACGTTTGGCTGCCTTTTTTGTATCGGCGATTTAAGTCGCCGACACCCATTCCTCAATCACCTTCGGATACCAGTCATGCTCGAGAGCGTGTACTTTCTGCGCGATCTGCTCCGGTGTGTCGTGTGAATCCACAGCGACTCTTTTCTGAAACAGGATCTCACCTTCGTCGTATTGCTTATTCACCAGATGAATCGTGATGCCTGTTTCAGGATCGCCGGATTCTTTTACAGCCTCATGCACATGCATGCCATACATGCCCTTGCCGCCATATTTTGGGAGAAGGGCTGGATGAATGTTGATGATCTTCTGCGGAAATGCATCAATCAGATATTCCGGCATGAGGAGAAGAAAACCGGCGAGGACGATGTCATCGACACCCAGTGATTCTAATTGTCTTAAGAACCAGTCACGGTCATTCAACAACCTTCTGGTGATGAGTAATACGGGGATATGATGTGCATGGGCATGTGCCAGAACTCCTGCATGAGGATTATTACACACAAGGGCGGCCACCTTGATTCGGGGATGTGCAGTAAAATATTGAATGATCTTCAGCGCATTGGATCCTGCACCTGAAGCGAAAATCGCAATGCGTACGGTATCACCGGAGTGCATTGTACTTATTTGCATTCGTCACATCGAGACGACGCATGACCTGCATGACCAGATTCCTGGTCGCACTGTCTGCGCCTTTGAAAATCTCCATGATCTCGTCAGACTTGGCATTCACAAACATCCTTGTGACCATCACTGTCGGGTAAGATTCCCGCACCTGGTCGGTACTTGTCAGGGCACGCAGCATTACCTGCAGGCTTTGCACGACATCCTTATGCATCATATCCAGACCATAACGGTGATATTGATACATCGCTTCACGATACGGACGTACTTTGGGACTCAGTAGATTTTCGATCAGCCAGAAACGGTTTGTCTTATTGCCGACCAGAGAATTCCATCCCGGATCCTGATCTGCAATTCCAGGCGGGATCGAATTGATGATCCCTTGTGCCACCGTGAAATAAGGATCACCTCCAAGCTCAGCGAACGAATCAAAATCCAATCCAATAATCATGACAGCGTAGAAGGTGAGTACGGCAGATAGATTATCCTTGAAAAAATTGCGACTGTCTTCAATGGGTTGGTACTCTTCGTAGGTGAAGATGACGTCTTTGTCCACATGGGTGAGAATTGACGTCTTGTAGTCACTGCCATAAACCGGACGAACGGCTTGCAACGCAAAATCTGCTTTGAACGTGTTTTGCGAGATCTCTTCTGTGATATTGATCTGAAAGGCACATTCGATACGTTCATTTGCCTCATAGGTGAGGTCCGTCCAACGCTGATTGTTCAGAAAATCACGGATTGACTGTTCTAATGTCTGAAACACCCGTGGATCCGTAGTCTGCAGTTTTGGTATCGTAAGACGTACAGTTGCATTGAGCTCCTGTGCGAACAGAACACTATTGGAAATACCAGTAGTGAATAAGATGAGAACGATCCAGATATGATGTTGCTTCATTGGTGTATTTTAGAATAAGAGGTAATCCTGGTTAGTGCATGAGTACGGCAACAGTATTGCAAATGTCTTCTGCAACCGCAGCTTTCGATTTTAACTCAAATGCATGTACTTCATTGCCGGGGAAAAGGAATTTAACCTTATTGGTGTCATACCCAAATCCCGCACCTGCATCCTCGAGTGTATTGAGAACGATAAAGTCAAAATTTTTCTTTGTCAGTTTCTCGCGTGCATGCGTTTCTGCGTGATCAGTCTCCAATGCAAATCCGACGATAATCTGGCCATTTTTCTTTTGCTTACCGAGTGTCAGAGCAATGTCCTGCGTGCGTTTGAGTTCAAGTGTAGCCGGACCTTCCTCTTTTTTGATTTTCACCGAAGACGGATTTGCAGGTGTGTAATCTGAGACCGCCGCCGCCAGGATAGCGATATCGCATCCCGGGAAGGTACGGGTAGAGACTTCATACATTTCTGCAGCAGATTGTACGGGAATCACATCAACACCTGCCGGTGGTGGTGCGGAAACCGGACCGAGTATGAGCGTGACTCTCGCGCCGCGTCGTGCAAATGCTTTTGCGATAGCAGTACCCATCTTTCCGGTAGAGGGATTACCGATAAAACGGACGGGATCGATTGCCTCATGTGTTGGTCCTGCAGTCACCATGACATGTTTGCCAGAGAATGTATGCTGCTCGGTGAAATGACGTTGGAGATAACTCACAATTTCTTCTGGTTCCGCCATCCGTCCTTCACCCACAAGCCCGCTAGCCAGTTCTCCATTACCGACGGGTAAGATCTGTGCACCATGTTCTGTCAGCTTCTGAATGTTCTGTCTGGTAGCGGGATGTGCCCACATATCAAGATCCATAGCAGGGGCAAAGAAGACATGGCATCGTGCCGATAGATAGGTTGCGACTACGAGATTATCAGCCTGACCGTTGGCACATTTGGCCAGTGTGTTTGCTGTCGCCGGTGAGATCAATAGCACATCTGCCCATATTCCCAACTCCACATGACTATTCCATTGATCGCTTTCGATAATCTCAGAGTACACAGGTTTTTTGGAAAGGGTAGAAAAGGTCAATGGAGTCAAAAAGGCTTTGGCGGAATCTGTCATGAGGACCTGCACCTCGCAACCCTCTTTCACTAACATACGTACCAGGATCGCCGATTTGTACGCAGCAATGCTACCTGTAACAGCAACTACAATTTTTTTGCCGTGCATCATATGCGTCTGCGATATAAAGACCGAATGCCGGAATGTGACTAAGCTTCGTCTTCCGATTCCTCATCAGATTCATCAATGGGTCCGAGCTGACGATACTCCAGCTCATTATCCATGAATTCGTGATACGCGATGATTGTCGGGTTTGGCAGGCGTTCATAGAATTTCGAGATCTCGATCTGCTCTTTATTTTCATGCACCTCTTCAATCGTATCTGTCACGGTAGCAAATTCCTCGAGCTTTTTATGCAACTCGTTTTTCAACTCCTGTGATAATTGTCTTGCACGTGAAGCGATCACGTTCAGCGATTTATAGGCATTGCCGGTTTTACCTGCGAGAGCCTCGATGTCGCGTGCACTGACGTTAGGGTCAATGCCTTGTGCTTTGGTTTTAATATCTGTCATTGATTCAGGTTTTTTATTTGTTCCTGGCAGTCATTATAGATTGTCTCTACCTCTGCCTTGTAATTACTTTTTGGAAATTTTCGCTTGAAATCCATGTATTTTTCGATCGCGAGTTCATATCGCTCCCTGCGTTTTTCATAAATACTTTTTTCTGCAAAAAGATAAGCCGCGCGCAGGACCTGATAACGCACCAATTCCAGGCGTTCTGTATCGGGAAAATCCCGGAGCATATTTTCAAACGATTGGATTGCGGCCTCATACTCACCGATATCATAATACAATGCAGCGCTGGCGTAGGCTTTCTCTTCCAATTTTGCACGCATCTCATCAATGAGCCTGTTGCATTCAGCCACACGTGGGCTCGTCGGATACCTGTTCACAAAATCCTGAAAGCCCTGGATCGCCTGAATCGTTTGACTTTGCTCAAGCCGGTAACCGGGTGAAAGTTGAAAATTCGAGTAAGCCGCCATATAATCTACTTCTTCGCGCAATTCGCTGTATGCAAACGTCGTAGAGAAATTATTGAAATAGTGTGCTGCCAGTGTGTATTGCCTGAGATAGTAGTGTGAATAGGCATACCTGAAATACAGGTTCTCTGCCTCAGGCCGCCCCCGATACTGACTCAACACCAATTCATACAAAGTCTGTGCGCGCAGATACTCACCGTCTTCATAGTACTTATGCGCAGCATTCAGGATGCGTTCCGGCTCATTTGAAAGACGCACTTTCTCGAATTCGCTACGACACCCGCCAGTGATGCAGCCCAGGATTAACAGGACGGGCATCACGCCCCAAAAGCTCCGGATTTTCATAAGGCGCGCAAAGATACTTGATTCCATCATACTCTCAAAGGCTTGTTCCGGCCCTCAGAACGTACGATTGCCTTGTTTTCATGCTTTTTACCGGACAAGTTTTACTCAGTGGTGCCCTTAAGGAAAGGAACGAACCGAAAATGACCGAAATTCTCTGTCTGGCACGCATGTTTTCCGGTCTTTGTGATCCTGAGCATTTCCTGGCTGTCTCCCTGGCCTACGGGGATTACCATCATACCACCTACAACGAGTTGGTCCAATAGAGTTTCAGGAATCTCTGTAGCTCCTGCAGTGACAAGAATGCGATCATAAGGGGCAAAGCGGGGCAGACCCTCATAGCCGTCCCGTAGAAAGCACCGGATCCGCCGGTAACCAAGTTCAATAAGCAACATATGGGCTTTATGAAATAAGGGTTCGACCCTTTCAAGGGTGTATACCTTTGCTCCCATCTCAGCCAGCACACAGGCCTGGTAACCCGAACCCGTTCCAATCTCCAGTACCTTATGCTTTGGTTGAATCTGCAGGAGTTCTGTCTGAAAGGCGACAGTATAAGGCTGGGAAATTGTCTGCTCGTTACCGATAGGGAATGGGACGTCGCGATAGGCCCACTCTTCGAAGGCCTTGTCCAGAAAACAATGTCGTGGAATTTCTTCCATTGCGTGCAATACGCGTTCGTCGCGGATGCCTTTCTTGCGTAAAGATTGGATGAGTTTTTTGCGTAGCCCTTTGTGCCTGTATGTATCTTGTTGCAAAGTGCAGAAATATAGAAAGAAAGGAAAGAAAGGATTATTTTGGCCATGAAACCGAAAGCGAGAAGGTGTCCAAAGGACTCCTTGGGAGAGAATGCGAGAAGGTGAGAGAAGAAAGGCAAACTCAAAAAGAAAGGCAGAATGGGAGAACGGCAGAAAGACAGAATAAGAAGGCAAACCATTTAGAAACTACTTAGCAGCTACTTAGCAGCTACTTAGAAACAACTTAGAATGACGAAAATAAAATTCGGCACAGATGGTTGGCGTGCAATTATTGCAGATGATTATACAGTCGATAATGTGCAACGTGTAGCCGAGGGGACTGCATTGTGGATGGAACAACGGGAAATGCGCCAGGTAGTCATCGGTTATGATTGCAGATTTGGAGGAAGATTGTTTGCAGAAGCAAGTGCGCGGGTCTTTGGTGCATATAAAATCAAAGTATTCCTGAGTCATAAGTTTGCGTCCACACCAATGGTCTCACTCGGCGTGGTACGGACGAAATCGGATATCGGTGTAGTCATCACTGCAAGTCATAATCCTCCATCCTATAATGGGTTCAAGCTCAAGTCTTCCTATGGAGGACCGACAATTCCAGATGACATCGCTGCCGTAGAAAACCTGATACCACTAAAACCGTTGCAACATCTTCCTGACATTGCAACACTGCGGATTGACGGTTTATTGGAGGAGATAGATCTGGAACAGATGTATCTCGATCATGTCATTGCATCTTTCGATCTCGATGCGATTAAACAGTCCGGACTGAAAATTGCTTTTGACGCGATGTATGGTGCTGGTCAGGATATCCTTCCACGTATTCTACCCGATGCTGAATTACTCCATTGTGATTTCAACCCATCATTCAAGGGACAAGCCCCTGAGCCCATCCTGCGCAACCTGGGTGAACTTGCTGCACGCATGAAGTCTCGCGGTGATCTTGCTCTAGGTCTCGCAAATGATGGCGATGCGGACCGGATCGGATTGTTTGATGAAGAAGGCAATTTTGTGGATTCACATCACATCTTACTGCTGCTGTTGTTTTATTTGCACAAATACAAGAGTATGAAGGGTAAAGTCGTGTTCACCTTTTCAGTGACCGACAAAATGCAACGGATGGCAGAGAAGTATGGCCTGGAATTTGAGGTGACAAAGATCGGGTTCAAATACATCGCCGAGATTATGACGAAAGAAGATATCCTTGTGGGCGGTGAAGAGTCCGGCGGTCTGGCAGTGAAAGGTCATATTCCTGAACGCGATGGGATATGGATAGGTCTGGTGATTCTTGAATTCATGGCAAAGTCCGGGAAGTCGCTCCGCGAGTTGATAGAAATGGTATACGCTGAAGTGGGTCCGTTTGTTTGCGATCGCGATGATCTGCATATCACAAATGCACAGAAAGAGAGTGTGATCGCGGGCTGTCTTGAAAACAAATGGGCTGCTTTCGGACCTTATCCGGTAAGAGGCCGTGAGACGCTCGATGGATACAAGTACATCCTTTCGGACAATGCGTGGGTGATGATCCGTCCATCGGGTACTGAGCCTGTATTGCGGGTATATGTACAGGCTCCGGATCAGGCTGAGGCACGACTAATCCTGGATGCAACACGGAATACCATTTTAAAGTAGACCTTTACTCACCAGGTAATGCCACTGGCTAAATAAGGCACCGTCTCGCCCGGTATTGTTTTAATTTTGAAGTCATAAGATGAAACGCGTCTTCGGACATCCATTGCTTATTGTCATTACTGCCGCCTTCCTGACTTCAGGGGTATTGATCTGCGTGTTTACCCCGGATTTATTCCTCTTGAAACGGGGTGCAAATTTTACCGTGCAGATCATGCTCGGCTATCTCGTACTGGGGATGCTCCTGTTTATTTTTAATCAACGTGCTCTTATGTTCACCAGTCTCTGTTGCAGTGCAGCACTTTGCATTTATCTAAAGAGTGCGTCGAATCAAAATCTCAGACTCCCGTCTCCATCAGAAGGGCCCCAGCTCGCTTGTGCATTGATCAATTTGTCATTATCTGATGATTTCGAAGTCACCGCGCAAACGATACATGCTACCCCGGCAGACGTGATCGTTTTCCAGGAATACACCCCTGACTGGGATGATTACCTACGTTCTGATCTGGCAGCAACTTATCCACATAGGGCTGTAATGACGAGAATAGATCCCTTTGGGATGGCATGGTACTCGAAGTATCCCATCATGCTTGCGGACACATTCTCTGCAGCAGACGTCCCAAACCTGCTTGTGAATATCCAATTACGACCGGATCTGTTGGTGAATATGATCAGCGTACATACCCGCGTCCCTTCAGATGCCAATGCTTACCGTCATATCAGGCAACATTTTCACGAAGTCTCAGAACATATCTACTCGCTGGACCGTCCGGTAGTCGTCGCCGGAGATCTCAATCTGCCTTCATGGACAAACGAAGTGATGGAGTTCAAGCTTCAGGGCAAACTTTCAGATAGCCGTCGCGATATCATTCCTGCATCGACACAGGGTTCTGTGTCTCTGTTAAAAGTACCTGTGGACCACATCTTCTTTTCAGGCGATTTGGAATGTACCTCCTTCCAGGCGATCACCGGTGCGCGCGAGGGTCATCTTGGTATACTGGGGAGCTATCAGTTGTTAGCGGGGAAGGATGGTGATAGGCGGATGGAGAAGTAGTGCTTAGCACTATTCTGGTTTGTCTTGAATTTGTTTTAGAAGTTGTTTAAGCTCTTTGTCTGAGATATCATCCTGGCTAGCCTTATCATAGATAGAAAGCAGATAGACGAAGTTCTTAGCAACATATACATGCGTGATCACTCTTGCGCCTGCGGATTTTCCTTTCCCTTTATCAGAAATGATCATACGAATTTTATAGCAATCCCTGCCGAGAGACGAGCCTTGTTTTGGATTTTTTTCCAACGCAGAGATCAAAGTTTCAAGGTCTTGTTTAACCGAACGGTACTTCTTCGAGTTTTAGCTGTCGCTCGAAATGATCGGTATAGAGGATTTCATAACTCATTCAGCAATTCTCTCGCTGTCTTAAGTTTGATTTTTCCTTGCTTTGCAAGTTTTACCTGCTCAATCGATTGCTTAAGTCCCTCCAGTACTTCCGCCTTAAATGGCGTAAGTGGTTTGGCTTTGACAAACTTGAAGTTGCTGAGCAGTTCCATGATGAACTCCGCTTTGTCGTCCTTGATATCTACGAGTATTTTCATGATGAAAAATGTGATGCATCCAGTGGAACACAAACTTACGGAAAATGATGGAAGGTTCTTCGCACGGCTATGGTGGTCAATGAGAGCAGAAGGGCAGCATTCTCAAGCTAAATAGCTTGTAAGTGGTTTGTAAGTGGTTCCTAAATGGCATGTAAGTCGCTTGTAAGTGGCTTGTAAGTGGCTTGTAAGTGGCTTGGTTTAAACATTGCACTTGCACTTGCGCTTGACTTTGCGTTTGCACTTGCACTTGAGTTTGAGTTTTTAGAGTCTCTCCGCCAATACACACGTCCTCTTATAACGCTCCACCGTCCCATTTGCTCCATACAATTCTATCCACAACACATATGGACCAATTCTCGCCCGTGACCCACTTTCATCTACACCATCCCAGCGGATCACCGCATCCTGACCGATAGACATATTTTCAGCAAGGCGTATGACATAACGTCCCTGCGCATCAAATACCCGTACACTTGCAACCATGCCCGGTGATACTCCTGGAAAACTCACGATGAGAAAATCATCCCTGCCATCCTCATCCGGTGAAAAGACCTCCGGTTCGATTTCAACAACACCTTCTCCACTCAAGTCGGGGAGTCGTTGCGAATTGGGTAATCCTGGCGTACCAAATCCGGCAGTCTCTGCGGCAGAATGCCATGTCTCACGTGACTGAGTGTTGAGGAGTGTACTGATCCTTTCCAGCGATACGCCCTTTGTATCGTCGAGCAAGGCATTATGAAAGTCGGCACGATAATCAAAGACATCCAATATGATACCTGATCGCGTATAGATTGTGGCATTCCCTGCAGTTCGGTCGAATGACGGCAACGAACTGAAGATGATCTGTGCCGGATCATGGGTGAAGTATCGTATCCTGATATCCTGTGGGCTGGGAGTAATGGCGGCAATGCTTAATGGATAACACAGAAAGGACGTCTCTACCGGAAACGCCGAAATCGTATCACCCTGGATATCCGCAATGATGAGTTCGCTGAGATCGATGTATTTATTCGAGATATTGATGACTTCAATAAACCTGCTACCGCCTGTCACTGGATCGAACAGGATTTCATTGATAAACAGATCGCCTTCCTCTGCCGCTTGAGGAAGAGCAAAAGTCTGTGATTGATTCTCGCCGGCATTTCCAATACAATCAGAAATTTGTTGTACTGTCAGTGTATAGAGTGTGCTTTGCTGCAGCGGCGTCTGCATGGTGATTGTGAGAATATTATCTTCTATATCAAACGCAGTGAATGTATGCTCTGGGTGCAATGAAATCAGAATAGTACCTTCCGAAATCACTTCATCAAAGACACATTGAATCACTGTCGCACTTTCCGGAAACACACGTAACAGAATTGGTCCACTTGTGTCAGCCACATCAATCGTTGTCACAGAATTTTGCCTCCCAGGGGTTCCTCCCGTCAGATCCAATGAAGCCCGCAGATTCGATGTTAGAATACACGGAGCAAGAGGATTGATAAGTTCAAGGGACCATCCCCCTTCATCACGTGAAGGATCCTGATATGACGTTACGTCATAGGAGATGCGGTGCAGTGATGAGCCGAGATCATCAGAAATCTCTATTGTTGTACCGCTATTTGTCAAAGCTGGCAGATCAATTAGAAGCACATTTGCGATGCCAGAGAACAACGCACTATCTCCCTTATCCACAAGCACCGAATAGGATGATCCTTCCATCACATGCTGTGGGAGCAATACCGTCTGCGATCCAACTGTGAGTGCATAATTCTCCAATTGGAAGGTTTCCAGACTCTTGTTATACAGTTCGATGTATTCAGCATTCGGCAAACCAAGAGGTGGGCTTGGATCAGCCATTATTTCATTGACCAGGATGTCATACGGATTAGGTTGTGTAATCCTGATGTACCCGAAATCGATGTTTGCATCTGTGATATTGCCTGAGAGATCCACTACACCGGTGACATGCAGACTGTAATCGATGTGCGTTTGCAATGGGCTTCCGAGAACGAGATCAACTGCGCGATGTTCTGCATCACTGAATTCTATCATCGCAGGTGAACCAATTCCAGGAAGGATTGTGTAATAAGTAGGTTCAAGGGCAGATGACGGATCGAGTTCTTCGTCAAATTGTACTGTCAAATGGGTATCATCGTGGACAACAAGACCGATCAGGTTCGCGGCTGATGTATCTGGTGCCGGAATACCCACAAAGAAATCGTCGAAGAAAAATTTGTCTTTGCGTGTATCTGTATATGTGCATTCTATGCAAAATGCTTTTGCAGTCGACAAGGCATATGTTGTTTCTGATGTGGTGAACAACAACGTATAGTTCATTCCACCCGTGAGATCTGCAAAAAAAGACCATAAGCCATTTTGATCTCTTCTGATCTGTAACCGTGCTTCGGAAGGATCGCCCCCAAACAAACTTTCACTACCGGCAATCTCAAGTGCACTTCCATTGTCCAGTCTGTAGAGGCGCAATGCATCCGCACTTCCGTTTTCACCTATCTCAATGAAATACCCGCTTGCAACACTCAACGTATCTGAATCCAGCATCAGATAGATCCGAAATCTATTCGATACTGAGGGTGCAAACTCCATACGGTAATAGAAACTCCACTCTACACTATCTCCGAAGACAACCGGCGTATGGATGACAGAAGTACCTGCGATCGCCGCGTTTAATTGCAGCACTTTTGCCGGATTGACGATGAAATCTGTAATATTTCCAATCCATGCAGGGTTTGAGGTCAAATCGCCGTCAGCAAAGTCATCAATGAGCTGTGCCCGGACTGGAATTTGCACAAGTAAGATCAAAGCGATGATAAGACGGATAAACATGTTTCTTAAAATTCACAAGGGTGGGATTCCTGCCCGAATGAATTCGTTCAGGCGGGTATTCCCAACAATGGCATGAGGCAAAATAGAAAGAATCAGGCGACCTCGAAGCGTTCGCAGAACCTTCGAGCGTCTGCAGCGCGGCCGAAGTGTCAAGAAAATCAGGATCGTTACCTTTGAGATCCTTAAAAAACAAAGCAGAAATGCGTGTAGCAGTTGTAGGTGCAACAGGACTTGTTGGACGAAAAATGCTTGATGTTCTGGAAGAGCGAAATTTTCCAGTCGATGAACTCATTCCGGTTGCTTCAGAGAAATCTGTTGGTCAACTGGTGAAGTTTTGCAATACGGAATATCGTGTACAGAGTATGCAGGATGCCATAAATAGCGTGCCAGACCTTGCCTTGTTTTCTGCAGGTGGTTCGGTTTCAAAAGAATGGACGCCTCGCTTTACTGAACGAGGTACGTATGTAGTGGACAACTCCTCCGCCTGGCGGATGGATCCTTCAGTACCTCTTATCGTACCGGAAGTAAATGCACATGTGTTGCGTCCTTCGGATAAATTGATTGCGAATCCCAATTGTTCGACGATTCAAATGGTCGTTGCTTTGGCGCCTCTGCATCGCCGGTGGAGAATCCGTCGGTTGGTGATCTCGACCTATCAGTCTGTAAGCGGTACTGGTAAAGCTGCTGTAGATCAATATACAGGCGAACGCGACGGCCGCGATGTAAAAAAAGTTTATCCTCATCCTATTTTTGAAAATTGCATCCCGCAATGCGACATTTTTTTGGATAATGGTTATACCCGTGAGGAAATGAAAATGGTAAATGAGACACGAAAGATCATGGAGGCTCCTGATATAGCGATTACTGCAACAGCTGTAAGAGTTCCGGTGCTCGGAGGTCATAGTGAATCTGTGAATGTGGAGTTCGAATCTGATTTTGACGTGCAGGAGGTGAGAGATATTCTAGCGGCTTCTCGGGGTATCATTGTGCAGGACGATCCGGCGACGCATTTGTATCCGATGGCTTTATATGCGCATGACACCGATGCGGTATATATCGGCAGGTTGCGAAAGGATGAAGGAAATCCGCGCACTCTGAACCTCTGGATTGTGGCTGATAATCTGCGCAAAGGAGCAGCAACAAATGCGATACAGATTGCAGAATTCATGTATCAGAGTGCCTATTTCACACAGCAAAAGGCTGAGCTGATAGCTTGAATTGAATAA